>JAABTA010000036.1 GCA_011390075.1 Helicobacteraceae bacterium
CCTACAGTATGTTCGCCAACAATATCACCACATCGAAGACTCATAACAGAGATCTCATCTTTACTTCTTTCGCCAATCATCCCGTCTCTTCCACTGACTCTCACATCATCAAGATTTAAGTCCCTCCCCTTCGCTGCAAAATCAGCTAAAGTAAGAGCCGTCCCACTTGGAGAGTCTTTTTTGTGTCTGTGGTGCATCTCTACAATCTCTATATCAAAATCTTTAAGAGTTTTACTAGCTTTATAGACAAGATTATTTAAAACAGCCACCCCTAAAGACATATTGGTTGCATATAAAACTGGCATCTTCTCTCCAGCCTCTTTGAGTAAGTTTTGCTGATGCACCTCTAATCCCGTTGTCCCAATAACTAGTGCTTTTGGAGTTGACTTGATACAGGCTTCTAAAAGAGCTTCTGTCCCTTTTGGAACAGTAAAATCAACCACTAAATCACAATTTTTTAAAAACTCCTCTAAAGAGTTAGTAATCACCACAGAATCAGCAACCGAAAAATTCACTGCCTCTACCACATACACGGTAGCGAGTTCTACACCCTCTATTAAGTCTAACTGTTCTATTAACATTTTGCCTACACGGCCAGTTCCACCATACACTCCAACTTGTATCATTATCTATTTATCCTTTTTTCACTTCCACATACAACAGTGCCTCTAATGCTGCTACAGATCCATCAGCAGCAGCACATACAACCTGCTTAGCAGACTCAATTCTAATATCTCCAGCAGCAAAAAGCCCCTCTAGCGAGGTGTGCATTTTAAGATCCACAATCACTTCGCCACTCTCGTTCACATCGCAAATAAAATTTTCCTCTGCGTCTTTTAACATATCATTCTTGACATCTCTACCCACAAAGAGAAAAACACCAGGGACATCTAAGACTCTCTCTCCCTCTGGGGTATCAAGTATAAGCCCTGTCACACCCATCTTATCGCCAAAAACCTCTTTTGGTTTTGCATTGAGAACCACTTCAATTTTTTTATTATTCATCACTTTCTCAACTGTTGTAGGAGAGCCTCTAAAGGTGTCTCTTCTATGGATAAGATAAACTTTAGAAGCCACATTTGCCATATACAAGGCCTCTTCTAGTGCTGTATCTCCACCACCAATCATTGCTACCTCTTTCTCTTTATAGAAAAAACCATCGCAGGTAGCGCAGGTGCTTATCCCTCTGCCAAAGAACTCATCCTCTCCAGGAAAGTGAGCCCGTCTTGGAACACTTCCTGTAGCCACAATAACACTGAGTGCTTCTACTTCGCTTTTATCTGAAAGCTTAAGTGTAAAAATATCTGCTTTCTTGGTGACAGAGATAACCTCTTTCATCTCGTGCTTCAAACCAAACTGCTGTGCCTGTTTTGGCCATTTTTCCATTAAGTCTAGCCCAGAGATCACCTCTAATTGACCGGGATAATTCTCAATCTCGCTTGATTGAGTAATCTGCCCCCCTGGCATTCCTGGTTCATACATCACAACATTTTTAAGACCACCTCTAGTTGCGTACAGTCCAGCTACAAGTCCCGCTGGACCTCCACCGATTATTGCTAAATCTAACATATCCACACTCCTCTTTAAAGGCTTTTTTATTTCAATTATAGCATCTCAATGCTACTATCTTGTTTATAGAGTAGTTTTTTCTCTTTTTTTATAATTAATATTGATGGGATGTGCTGTAAGTAAAATCTATTAATAATAGTCAAAAGAGTGTCAAACCCACCTGTAACACTGACATAATTTTCACCATTTTCTCTTAAATTTTGAGAAAAATCAATAGCTATAACAAAAAACTCTTCTGTATTTATTTTTCTTATAAGATCTTGTAAGTCGCTCTTTTTTGAGCTGTAAAGCACAAGAGCGTATCTCTCTTTATCAGGTACAAAGAGATCTGTTTCTGAATAGAGTCGTAGCTCTTTAAAGTCTAAGAATTTAAAAGTGCTAAATTTATAGTGAAAATACCCATAGGCAGCAGCAACCATAAACGCCCCAAAAAAAGATGCGAACATAAAATTTCGCACCTTTGGAGCTTTATTAAATTGTGACAAGTGTCTAAAATTAACCTAAAAGTGCATCAATTTTTTCTGCAAAAGCGTCTTTAGAGGCTGCACCAATGATCATATCTTTTTGCTCTCCATCTTTGAAAAACATAATTGTAGGAATAGATCGGATTCCAAATTTTACAGCTACATCTTGATTTTCGTCTGTATTTACTTTGCAAACCTTTGCTTTTCCCTCATATTCTCCTGCTATCTCTTCAATAACTGGACCCACCATTCTACATGGACCACACCAAGGAGCCCAAAAATCTACCACAGTAACGCCCTCTGCTACTGTTGATTCAAAGTTTCCTGCATTTAGTTCTGTTGCTTTTCCCATTTTATTTCCTTTTAATAATTTAATCTTAATGTGATTATTACATCAATTATATTAACTGAAGCCCAAAAAAAAATCAACCCTAAAGAAAATATTTTCGTAACTCTTCTTTGTTTATCTCTTTTATTTTTCTTTTTTCAGTTGTAATCACCCCACGCTCTCTAAATTTCTTTAAAATTCTAGAGAGTGTCTCTGGGGTTACATTCACAGCGCTGGCTATGGTTGTATTTTTCATTCCCTGGATAATTGCTCTATTTTCATAGATAAAGCCTGCAACTTTTTCGGCTGCACTTCCTGCGACAGAGTTGCTTACCGCCCTCTCAAGCACTTTCATCTTTTTTGTAAGGGATTTGATAACCTCAATAGAGAGTTTAGGGTTTCGCTCTAAAAGCTTTTTAAACTTCTCATAGTCAATAAACAGCACCTCCCCTTCGCTCTCTAGCCTTGCAGTCGCTGGATAAGGGATCTCTTCAAAAATTGGCATCTCAGCGAACAGTGTTGTTGGAGAGAAGTAGTGCATAACTATCTCGTTTCCTTTTGCCCCTGTTTTATAGATCTTTAAAACACCTTTTGTAAGCACTGTAAGGTATTTTCCCATCTCCCCTTCAAAAAAGACAACCGAATCTTTCGTAAATTTTTTCTTAAAAGAGATAGACTGTATCTCTTTTAAGGTGTTTTCATCTAGATTTTCAAAAAGAAATATATTTTTTAGTTCCAACTCATGCCTCCTGCCATTACTGGCTCTTTTTTGCTCTCTTGTACATACAGCTTTGTAGCTTGTATAAGATTAAACCATAAGTAGAGAAAGGAGAGAAGCAGTACAATCCCAGCAACTACCAAAAGTTCGTGGATGAAAAAGGAGATCAAAAGAGCTATCAAAGCTACTAAATGAAGATAAAACTGCCGTTTTGCCCCTTTTTCTGGTAAAAAGTCTCGCATGGTGGGTATATCAAATCTTCCTGTAGCACTTAAATGAAACCATGAGAGAAATGGAATAATCTTATACAGCATTCCATTTAAAACAGAGACACCAAAACCAAAACCAAAGAGCACCCCTACAAGATACTCAAGGCCATCAAGCACCAACACTGTTTTTGCAATAAGCACAAGAGCTGTGAGCAAAAGTGAGCCCAAAGAGAGTCTCCAATACCAAACTGTGGTGTCTGCTATGGGCCGTTTTCTTTGTGTAAATCTTTTAAGCCCCACACTCGCAAAGGCTGACATGGCCACAACAAAAAGCAATACACCTACAATTTGCACAACTCTTCCTGTAAAGATCTCAAAGACAAACAATCCCCAAAAAAGAATAATTCCTGCAATTAAAAATGGCCACTTCATACAAAATTTTGAAAACTTTGGTGTAACATAAAACATAGGTATTACTTGAAAAGCAACACTTATCACTAAAACCAAAATCCATCCCATTGTGCCCATTGCAATATGCAGATCAACAAAAGATTGATGGAGCACTGAAAAATTATAGTTTGAGTAACTGAGCCCTAAATGCACGCCTAAAAGCACCGTAAGCAGTCCAAACACAATAGCTATTCGCATACCATTAATAGTTGGGTTCTGAAAATCTCCCTTCAATAGAAGTAGTAAAGAGGGCAAAAGAATAATCGCAAAACCTGCAAAAAGCATAAGAGAAGAGATCATTATAATAGAGTGAAAATAGATAAGACCAAAGCTGAGTCCTAATGTCCCGAGCACCATCAATATATGAGAAAGTGTTGCCAATACAACGGGCCTAGGCAAGTTGACTCCCGCTAAAACAGGAAGCATTTGTTGTAAAGCTCCTAACATAATAAGCCCAAAATAACCAATAGTAAAAAGATGCACCACTGCAATTGTCATTAGATCTTTGTGCATAAACATCGCTTCTGGATTGACAATAATAAAAATAGAAGCAATAATAGCAAAAAGTGGCGCTGTCAAAAAAAAGCGTAGAGGCGCGCTCAAAGGAGGGGCTTGATCTAGGGATAAATTACTTGAGAACATCTTCTAACTCTTTTTTTATTTGCTTATCTTTTTTAATATAGATATAGACAAACACCTCATCCTCGCCCTTTTGAACAAAATAGCCATAGCCATTGCGTGTCAAAATTGGAAAAAGCATATTAGGCATCTGTCTGTGGTGCATCTTTATGTATGCGCCAAACTCTAGCTCCCCTAGTGTATTCACCATAACCTCTAAAGGCTCAGGGGCAGGGAGCTCTCTTACATCGACAAAGATCTCTTTATTCAACTTCTACATGCTCCATTAAATCAATAATTTGATCTTTTCTGCCCATTAAAGCATTATCACTCATACTATAAAGAATCTGCTCCTCTTTCATATTGTGCTGTTGGATTAAGATATTAAAAGTCTCGCTCAAACCCAAAAAGTGATCAACATCTTTATTTTTAAGATCTTGATCCATCTGGCTCATTGCAGAACGGATTTGCCCGTGCTCCATTCTCATCACCTGTGTTGGTCCCTCGCTACTGCCTGTCATCTCCTCAAGGGCAGGAAAGAGCACTTTTTCCTCTTTTTGAAAATGAGCCTCTGTCTCATGAAAAAACTTACCAAATGTCTCCTGTGCACTCTCCCACTCTCTATTAGCAACTTGTGTTTCAAGATCTGAAAAGAAAGAATCACACTCTTTATGTTCGTGGGTTAGATACTCTTTAATTGTACTCATACTTTTCCTTCATAGTAATTATTTTAAAGAAGTATTCCAAAGAGTCAGAGATTTTTTATTGATTATGATCAATTTTTATAAATTATCCCCCTGTTTTATAAAATTTTCTATCAGAGATCTCTTGGGTGTTCCAAAGATTTTTCTCAGGTTTCTCCTGGACTGCTTGCTGTAAGATCTTTTCTATTTCCCTCTCTCCCACATGCAGTGCCTCTTTTACATTTAAAGAGTCATCATAAAAAAGACAAGGAATAAAGCTACCATCAGCAGTCATTCTCAGGCGATTGCAACTTTTACAAAAACTTTCATCATGAGGCTGGATAATTCCAAAACGGTACTTCATACCTGTAAGGTCGTACAAAGTTGCTGGCCCAACGATCTTTTCTGTCTCTTTTGTAAAGTTATACTTTTTAGCAATGACTTCTAAGATCTCTTTGGCTTTAAGCCCTTCAATAGAGTCTTTAGCATTGGTATTAGACATATACTCAATATAACGAATTGCCACTCCCTTTGCTTTGCAATACTCCAAAATAGAGACAATCTCATCATCATTGACTCCTCGCATTGGCACCATATTTAACTTAAGAATAAGTCCCACTTTGAGCGCTTCATCTATTCCATCTAAGATCTCTTGGAGTCCATCAATTTTACTAATAGTCATAAATTTTTCTCTTTGCAGTGTGTCTAAAGAGAGATTGACTCTTTTCAGTCCCGCATTTTTAAGAGATTTTGCTAGCTTTTTGAGATAGTAGCCATTGGAGGTGAGATTAATCTCCACACTAGGGGCGTATTGTGAGATCTTGAAAATCAGAGTATCAATATCTTTTCGAATCAGAGGTTCTCCTCCTGTGATTCTAATCTTTTTTATTCCATTGTCTATAGAGGTTTTAATAACAGCAAAAAGCTCATTGATACTTAATAGGTTCTCATTAGGCTCCCAATCTAGTGGAGTATCTGGCATACAATAAGAGCATCTAAAATTACACTTTTCTGTAACGGAAACTCTTAAATAATCTACTTCTCGACCAAAGGTGTCTTTTAGCATTTACTCTCTTTTTTTAAGATTAGAATCAAAAATAGTATTGACTTATTGATTAAATATAGCTTACTTTTTTCAAAAAAGTTTATCCTTTATCAATAAAGGTCCAATCTTTTTTTGTGTAAAATAGCACCAATAATACCTAAAATCATGAGGGTTTATCAGAGTAGCAAGGCTACGAGAGCCCTCTACTAAAGAGTCCTTTTTGGACTTGTTCAAAAAGGAAATGTCCAGATGAAACATATA
Organism: Helicobacteraceae bacterium; assembly: GCA_011390075.1. Taxonomy (GTDB): domain Bacteria; phylum Campylobacterota; class Campylobacteria; order Campylobacterales; family SZUA-545; genus JAABTA01. The sequence goes on from JAABTA010000036.1 coordinate 6,346, forward strand.
GAACTTACAGAATTTGAGATCGCACTAGAAAAAGTGTTGCACCATACTACACCTATTACAACAACAGAGTTTGTCTCGATTTTTGAGGCAAACACAAGAGTTTTAGCCCAAGATCTCTTCTGCCAAAAGCCCCTTCCTAGTTTTGATAACTCTGCCATGGATGGCTACGCTGTCTTAAGAAGCGATGCTGGGAAAAGAGTCAAAATTGCAGATACAAGCTTTGCAGGAGATCATCTCAGTGAGCTACAAGTAACACAAGGTGTTTGCCACAAAATCATGACAGGGGCAATTGTTCCTACAGGCGCTGACGCTATTGTTCCTTTTGAAGACGCACAAGTTATCAGTCCAACTGAGATTATGCTCCCTACAAAAATTAAAAAGAGTGCCCATATCAGATTTTTAGGAGAGGAGACTCATATTAAAGATCGCTTACTCACTCAAGGCACATATTTACGAGCCGCAGAGTTAGCACTACTCGCTTCTCAAGGGGTGAGCAGTGTCAAGGTATTTAGCAAACCAAAAGTAGCTGTTATCTCAAGCGGAAACGAATTGGTAGAGCCATGGGATCAGGCTAAGCCTCATCAAATTTATAACTCCAACTCTATTGGTATCTTCTCTTTTTTACAAACACTTGGTGCAAAGCCCACCTATATTGGTGCACTGCCTGATGACAAAGAGGTCCTAAAAGACTCTGTGGAAAAACTAACTCATTTTGACCTTGTAGTATCTAGTGGAGGTGTCAGTGTTGGTGAGGCGGATTACACCGCAGAGATCTTTGAAGAGGCAGGATTAGAGATAATTATTCATGGTATTAATACAAAACCGGGTAAACATGGAATGTTTGGCAAAATGGGTACAACCTATGTTCTTGGTCTCCCTGGTAATCCACTCTCCTCCATGAGTATGTTCTTAACCTTTGTTGCTCCGCTTTTTTCTAAACTCTCAGGACGAGAGAGTTTCTATCCAAACTATCTCTATGCACGAGTAAAAGAGGAGTTTTCCATTAAAGCAAACAAGTCTCACATTATCCATGGAACGGTAAAGAATGGAGAGTTTCAAGCTTTTAATAACTACAAATACTCCTCAGGAATGCTCACGCCTTTAACTCAGTCTAATAGCTATATCGTTACCAACAAAGAGTGCCGTGGCTTTAAAAAGGGGGAATGGGTCAAAGTTATTTTACACTCAGAAATGAACACCTCTGAGAATATCAGTTTTAAATCATCGAATTAAGCCCTGTCAACAGTCACGGTAAATCAAAATTCAGCCCAGCCGATATAATCTTAAGAAAACAAATAAAAACCACTTAAGGATCTAAAAATG
>JAABTA010000037.1 GCA_011390075.1 Helicobacteraceae bacterium
CTCCAAAGCTTCGTGTATTTCGACTTGTGGATTTTGAGTGTGAGTGTGAGGGTGGGTGTTGATGTTGGTTTGAGTATGAGGCTCAGGCTCCTTTGATGGGGCAGGCTTTTTGCTTGTATATAGACGAAAAAAATTAAGCATGCTTTGTGTTTTTGAGGGGGTTTTTGTTTTGAGATTATGCAACTTTTGAGGCTTTAGCTGTGGCAAATGAGAGGTTAGCTCCTCTTTTGGTATCTGCCTAGCCTCTTCTTTGAGTTTATCAATTATCTTGACTTTCTCTCTCATATCATCTATCAAGTTTCTATTAGAGTTTCGTATATCTTTTTTATAAGTTACTGTTGGAGAGTGGATTTTTTTTTGAATAAATACCTCGAGCATCACAACCAAAAAGAGCAGTTGCACCATAAAAAAGAGAGCAAAATTAGCTGTGCTAGCAAGCAACTCCTCGGGTAAGAAAAATTGCGATGGCATCAAGGATATTGCAGGGTTTTGCGCTTTTAAAGAGTAGTATTCAAAAAAAAATGCCCCTAAAAGTGGCACTGAGAGAGCAAAAGTACTCATCATAAAGATAGAGAGCTTAATATTTCTTACAACCATAGCAAATCCTTTAATGTTGTGATATTATTACACTTGGGCTAAGGCGCCCTTATGCAACCTAGGAGAACATATGGCAACAGAAAAAACATTTTCCCCAGATGAGATGATAGTCTCCAAGACTGACTTAAAAGGTAATATCGTCTATGGGAATAAACTTTTTATAGAAATGAGCGAATATAGCGAGGGGGAGTTACTTGGAAAACCTCATAATATCATCAGACACCCTGATATGCCAGCGGTAATTTTTAAATACTTATGGAGCACAATTTCCCAAGGAGACGAGGTCAACGCCTATGTTGTAAATCGCTCAAAATATGGCAACTACTACTGGGTATTTGCAAATGTAACACCATCATTTAACCACGACCACAAAATTATCGGCTACCACAGCGCTCGGAGAAAACCAAAAAAAGAGTCTGTTGAGGCGATTAAACCAATTTATAAAACCCTGCTACAAAGCGAAAAGAGTGGTGGTTTAGAAAAAAGCCTAGAAGTGCTTACGAATTTACTAGAGAAAGAAGGAGTGACTTATGAAGAATTTATCTTCAATGTATAAAGTGCTCTATGCCAATTATGCCCATATTGTGGTTGTCACACTTAATATTCTCGTTTTCTCAATCTTAAGTGGGTTTAATCTTCTATTTATTGTTTTTAGCTCTCTTAATATCTTTATCGCCCTGTTTGCCTACAGACACATCCGTATCACCCAAAGAAGTGTCAAGGAGACAGCCACCACTGTAAAAGCAGCCATTGGAGGCAATTTTGAAAAACGAGAGACAAGGATAGAGGGGGGAGGTTTTTTAGAGGAGATGTCATGGAATGTGAATAACCTCCTTGATCAAATAGAGGTCTTTACAAGAGAGATTAATACAGCTGTCGAGTATGCCAGTAATAATAAATTTTTTAGAAGGGTTGATCCTCTAGGGCTTAATCCTGTATTTGCCAGAAGCGCCGTACAGATAAACAGAGCCATCGACGCCCTCGAGAGTGAGCACAATAGAACCCAGCAAGATATCTTCTCTTCTAATTTAAGCAAGGTAGGCAAACCTCTTGCAGAGAGCTTTCAGATTATTCAAAGCCAGATGGTAGATATGTCTCAAACAATTAATCAAGTGCGCCAAACCATTGAGAGCAACTCTTCGCTCTCTTCACAGAGCCAAGAGAAGATCTCTGAAGTAGTAGAGAAATTGACAAGCCTAAGCGAATTTATTGCCCACAACGAAAATTTTGCCGAGACCCTTACAACCCGCTCTGACGAGATTAACTCAGTAGTTTCTCTGATTAAAGATATTGCCGAACAGACCAATCTACTAGCTCTTAACGCTGCCATAGAGGCAGCAAGAGCAGGAGATCACGGCAGAGGTTTTGCCGTTGTGGCAGACGAGGTGCGAAAACTAGCTGAGCGGACACAAAAGTCCACCTCTGAGATCTCCATCTCTATTCAGTCCTTGCAGCAAGAGACAGGGGAGATTACAGAAAATGCTAAAAAGATGAGCGATATCTCTCAAGCTGCTGTTGATGAGATCTCCAATTTTGAGAAAACCCTTGTTAATCTTACAGATAATGCCAATCGTGTCGCCAAAGAGAGTGGCAAGCTAGAGGATAAGACTTTTACAGTTTTAGCAAAAATGGATCACATTATCTTTAAAAACAGAACCTTTAGCGCTATCGTACGCAAAGACAACGACACAGAGATCCCAGATCACCACAACTGCCGTTTAGGTGAGTGGTACTCTCATCTTGGCAAAGAGAGGTTTGGTATGACACAAGCCTTTAAAAACCTAGAGACACCTCACAAAAAAATTCATGACGATATTTTTAAATCTATGGAACTTGTTGTCAGTGACAGAAAATTTGAAGAGGTGCAAAACGAGATTTTAGAAAACTTTAAAGAGATGGAGATCTCGAGTGAGGAGCTCTTTCATCTTCTTGATGAGATGCTAGAGGAGAAATACTCTGTTGTTGTCAAATAGATATATTTTTTTCATCTCATGAGACAAATGGTAAAATAGATTATGAAATTTTTAAATGAGCTCAATCCGGCACAAAAAGATGCCGCAACTACCATTGAAGGTCCAGTGCTTATCCTAGCAGGGGCAGGAACAGGCAAAACCAAAACCATTACCAACCGTTTAGCCTATCTTTTGGCAAATGGTATTCCTCCAGACAGTACCCTCACCCTCACCTTTACCAACAAAGCTTCCAAAGAGATGAGACAGAGGGCCATGAGCCTTATTGAAAAAGAGAATATTCCCATCGCATTTCCACCTAAGCTTTTTACCTTTCATAAGTTTGGTCTGCTCTTTTTAAGACAACATATTTTAAGGCTTAATAGAAATAATAATTTTCTTATTATAGATACCGATGATAAAAAAAGAATTATCAAACAATTTTTAGAGAGTGATGATTTTAATCAAGGTTTTGCTGCCAAAGAGGTGAGCTATTTTAAAAACCACCTACTCACCCCCGAAGAGATTGCTAAAGAGGCTAGCTCCCTAGGGATAGACCAGCAAAAAATCTACGCTCAAATTGCCAATATCTATCAAAAATACCAAAACTATCTAGAGATCAACAACCTTGTAGATTTTGACGATCTCTTAAAGCTTCCTTTTGAGATCTTAAGAGACAACGAAGATCTCAAAAATGAACTCAGCCAAAAATACCAATACATTATGATTGACGAGTTTCAAGACACCAACGAACTGCAGTTTAGACTTTTAAAACTTCTGTGCGCTACCCATAACAACCTCTGTGTTGTTGGGGATGACGACCAAAGCATCTATGGTTGGCGTGGGGCAAATATTAAAAACATCTTAGAGTTTGATACTCTTTTTGAGAACACAAAAGTAGTCAAGCTAGAGGAGAACTATCGCTCCACAGAAAAGATCTTAGAGTGCGCCAACCAGCTCATCTCTCACAACAAAAACCGTCACCAAAAAGTGCTCAAAGCTACCCACAAGCATGGCAAAGAGATAGGATTTGATGAGTATTTTGACGAAAAACAAGAAGCAGAAACTATTGCCCAAATGGTACAAAAACTGATTGATAGTGGAGTCAGGCACGCAGAAATTGCTATTTTATACCGCATTAACGCCCTTTCTCGCTCTATTGAAGAGGGGCTTTTACGAAGAGGGATTAATTTTAATATTATTGATAGTGTGCGGTTTTATGAAAGAATGGAGGTCAAAGACGCCATTAGTTATTTTCGCGCTATTGTCAATCCCCATGATGACTTCTCTTTAAAACGAATTATTAACAAACCCAAAAGAGGCATTGGCAAAACCACTGTAGAAAAGCTAGAGACAAAGGCTCAAGAACTACAAAAATCGATGTTTGAGATTATCTATAATAGCCCAAGCGAAGACCTTATCGCTTTAGTTGGCAAAAAAAATGAAAAAACCCTCAAAGAGTTCTCCAAGACCCTTTTGGATCTCAAAAGCAATACCCACATTGATATCGAAGATTTTATCGAAGAGTTTGAAAAAAAAGTGAATATTAGAGATTTTTATGGAACCTCTAAAGAGGAGGAGCGGGCTTTAAATATTGATGAACTTTACGGCGCAATAGTTGATCACATCCGCCTCTATCCCGATCATGAAATTGAGGAGTTTTTAAACGACATAGCTTTGCAAAGCGATCAGGACAAAATGGGCATCGATCAGGTCAACCTCATGACAATCCACGCCGCTAAGGGTTTGGAGTTTGAGCATGTGTTTGTTATTGGCCTTGAGGAGGGGTTTTTTCCTGTCATAGGTGAGACAACCGACATGGAAGAGGAGAGAAGACTTGGCTATGTTGCCTTTACAAGAGCCAAAAAAGAGCTAAGCCTTAGCAGTGTGAAAAGCCGTTTTTTTAGAGGCAAACGAAAAGAGATGAACAAAAGTAGATTTTTAGCAGAGAGTGGGATAGTCAAAGGTGGCTTTAGCGTGGAAGACAAATCCCCATTTAAAAAAGGTGATCTGGTCAAACACAAGATCTTTGGCATGGGCAGAGTTATTGGAGCCAACAAAGCAGGTCAAGACTATAAACTCAAAATCAATTTTGGTGGGAGCCAAAAGGAGATTCTTAGTGATTTTGTGGAAAAAATCTAAACCTAAAGTATCCCTAAAAGAAGAAATTCTTAATTTTTTTAACAAAACTATTAATCTTCTCATCTAGCTCACCTTCTTTATTGTCGCTACTATTTATATTCTTTAATGTACTTTGATTATTAAGCTCCCTCTGTGCCAGTGCACTGCTCAAAATATCTACTACTTTTTGATTAGCCTCAAATAGCTCTTTCATGGCTTCTTTAGAGATCTCACCTACTACAGATTCTCTTTTCGCTCTAATTGTGGCTGATCTCTTCTCTCCTGTCAGTAGAGACTTCTCACCAAAAAAACTTCCAGGGGATATAAAACCAACTTTTACCTCCTCATCTGCATTAGTCACCCAAACCTCAAAAAGTCCTTCAATAACTATATACATAGAGTCCCCGTCCTCTTGCTCTTTTACAATAGCCTCTTGAGCCTCGATAGTCTTAATCTTGATGTTTCTAGCTAATAGCTCTAAATCCTCTTTATGTAGCATTTTAAACAGTGAGAGTTTCTCCAGTAGTGGCACCATGTCTTTGTTTGCTTCCCAGCCTAACTGCTTTATTGGAATATCTGCATTAAACACATCTTGCTTTGGATATGCCGGGAAGATACCTGCTTGCTTGAGATGATTGAGTACATACTGCAAGCAAAGGTCATTTGCTTTGGATGGGGATGTCTCAACAGGATTGATAAAATATTTGATTTTATAAGAGACCCCTGTTTCTGTAATTCTATACACCTTAACTTTTGGTGGCTTTGGGGAAACTAATAAAACATTATTTATGACAGCCTCCTCTAAAGCAGCATCAATAATTCTCAATATTTTTTTTGTATCTTCGGCAAAGTCTATGACAACAATTTGGTCAAATCTAGATGAAGGATTTGGCATTGAAAAGTTTGTAAGCAAGGTGTTTGTTAAGTAGGAGTTAGGGATTACAACCACATTATTTGAACTAGTCTTAAGCCTTGTAGTCCTCCAGTTTGTCTCAACTACCTGCCCTATATAGTTACCCATTCTTGTATGGCAATTTATCCAATCTCCAATCCTAAAAGGTTTTTCTAGATTAATAGCCAAACCTGAAAAAGTATCAAGAATAAGGTTTTTTAGAGCAAATCCCAAAACCAGCCCTAGTGCCCCAGAAGCTGCCAGAAGCGTGTTGACAGGATAACCATAGACATTATGCAACAGTCCAGAACACACGACAATAAAAAGAAAAAATGAGCTCAACTGCACCAATAGTCTTGGTGGTTCTTTTGTGATCTCGTTGGCAGTGAGTTTATACCAAAAAATATTATTGACTAAAAGATTGACAATATACCCAACATTTAGCCAAACAACAGATAAAACCCCTTTAATTAAATGCTCTTTTATTGCCTGAGGCAATAAAAACTCAAGGAAAGAACTATATAGTCCATACAGAATAACTGAAAAAACTATTAAAAACAAAAGGGAGTAGATTATCTTTTTTTTCACCTATAAATCTGCTTTTCCATAAAATAACAAAATAGCTCTTTGGCTAAACCGGCTCTCTGAATCAATCTCTACTCCCCACTCGTTGCAGAGCACAACCTGTTGCTTGGCTTTCGGCTTTTGAGGTAAAGACAAAAAACATCAAAATAGCGATAAATATCATAATATCTTGAGTGACATAGTCGTGGAGAAAATGGAAGTATTCATCCATAAAAACCATACCATGAGCCAACAACACTATTCTTATAAGGTTAAGAATAGAGAGGTAGACAATGCCTTTAAGTAGCCACTCTAGTTTAGTTTTCCATGGTGAGTCGTATGCCAGTACTCCAGCTGTAAAGATGAGTATTGCCTCCAAGCCATTGCACCCAAAAGCCACTCGCAAGGTTGCTGGAGGCATAATAATATCAATGCCCCACTGTACAGCTGTTATTCCTGTGAGGTTAATAAGTGGCACAGCAATAGTATTTAGGGCATTAGTGTAGATAAACTGCAGATCTATGGCTTGCTGATAGACAAAGATAAGATAAAAAGCAACCATAAAAAGGAGAAAAAGCGCTGTAAATTTTATCACTGCTTATGCTTTTTTTCTTTTTCTTACACGGTAGTAGCTAATAGCTAAAATAGCTAAAATAAGGGTAAAGTAGGCCTCTTTTGATATTGGCGCTCTAAGCCCAATAAGTGGCCAAACAGGATCTTCGATAACACCATTAACAGTCATATCATCATCGCCCCACTGACCATCTTCTAAATAGATAATCATCCCATTATCTCCTCGCGTAAGCTTATAGCCAACACCAGCTCTCTGGGCTGAACCATTGGCATCATTTTCTGCAACACTACCAAAGTCATACCAGTGATCAGCATTGTTGGCTATTGTGGAGCCATATTTTAATGCTCCCAAGAACTTATACTGCCTCCTTGCTTCATCGCTTGTAAGGGTAAACTCTAGCTCAAATGTCACCCCATTGGCACCTGTTTTTTGTATTCTTATTGGCCCTGAGAGCTCAGACAGCGGTTTGCTCTCGCTTCCTGCAGTGCTATAGCCAGTTGTAAATCCAGCTGGAATTGTACTCATTGGGGTAATGGTTGCTGTTCTTGGATCTGTGAGGGCATACTCTATATTGACACTATTATGTTTTAAGGAAGTCAAATTACTGGTATTTGCATCTCCTACACCCCTAACCGAGAAAGCAAAAGTAGCTTCATCTACACCTCCATCCCCATCATCAATGTCATCAGTATCATCACTATATATTGTAACTGTTCCTGTTCTATCCCCTAATACAGATGGGTTGAAGGTGACAGAAAAGGGGACAGATCCTCCGGTAGCTACACTTCCAGGGGAAGGATTTGTAGAAATAGAGAAATCTCCCGATGCTGTAATTCCTGAAATATACAGATTATCTGTACTTGCTCCATTATTGGAAATAGTATATGTTCTTATACTGCTTCCTGTATATATATTTTCACTTCCAAAATAGGTATCATCTGTGACATCTTGTGCTCCACC
>JAABTA010000038.1 GCA_011390075.1 Helicobacteraceae bacterium
CTGCAGATATTTTAAAAGTAAGAGATATTGAGGAGTCTATGGCAGGTAGATACTCTAGTCACACCCTCTATACACTCTCAACAGCAGAAAAAAGAGGTTCTCATACCAACTTTATAGATCTTTTATTTAGTAAAAAGTTTTTAGAAAATACAAATTACAAAAGTGACTATGAAGAGATGAAAGAAGAGATAGCTTGTGGAGGTTTTCCAGAAAGCTATTCACTTCCAAATAAACAGAGAAAAAGATGGTTTAGCTCTTATCTGAATTCACGAATAATAAAAGATTTCCAAGAGCTTCACCCAACAAAACGAGCAGATACAAAAGGAGATATTACAAAAATCCTCTCTCTGTTAGCTGGTAGAACTTCTCAGCTATTAAATTATGCCACTATTGCAAAAGCAACAGGAATAACAGTTCCTACTGTAAAAGAGTATATCTTAACTCTTGAGTCAATGTTTTTACTCAAAATCACCAAACCATACTATAAGAATCTCTCAAAAAGAGTTACAAAAACTCCAAAGTTGCATTTTACCGACTCTGGTTTAGCCTCGTATCTTTGTGGTGTTATTGCTGAAAATATAGAGAATAGCGATGATTTTGGTAATCTTTTGGAAAATTATGTCTATACAGAAATTTTAAAACACTCTACTTGGGCTGAAACATCTACGGAAATAATGCATTTTAGAACAGATAAGAAAGAGGAAGTGGATATTATCCTGGAGTCTGATAGTGGAAAACTTATTGCCATAGAGATAAAGAAGACTACGATTATTAAAGATGAAGATCTTAAAGGACTTGTTAAATTTGCTCAGTATCAAAAAGGTGACTTTTTTTTAGGAGTTATCCTCTATGGAGGTGATAAACTCTTACCATTAAAAAGAGATGGATTTGAGTTTTGGGCTGTGCCTATTGTGGCTATGTGGTAGCATTTTCTCAATTCTACCAAGGCAACAATAAAGCTAGATCACGCTTTTTATAATCTGATCCCCAACTATTTTTATGCTATTTTTATAGGCTATCTCATCCTGTATTGTATCAAAGGCATCTGTGAGGATTGAATAGATCAGGTATTTTGGATAGGAGTTGTAGAGTTTGTTGAGCATTGAGATGAGCGTGTGTGGGCTTATGTGGTGGCTGTAGCCTTGGTGCTCTTGTTTGAGTGGGGTTGCAACGCTGTAGTGAGGTGAGCCTAGGGCAGAATCAACAAAAATGATCTGTTTGTGGTGCTCTAGTTCGAGGGTAAGTTCAGGGGTGAGCTGAAAAGTTTTTACAAGCTTTGTATTTTTGAGATTTTTTTGTAGAAGGTAATCGATCACAGCAAGACCAAAGCCATCTTCTCCTCTTAGGTCGTTGCCGTAACCAATGACTATGTTCAACTACACTCTATCTATGAGTTTAATTGTTTTACCGTTCATATCTTTAATCTCAACTTTGGTTGCTACTACACCAAGGGCATGAGTAGAGCAGCTAAGACAAGGGTCAAAGCATCTAATCACAGCTTCGACTCTATTGAGATCTCCGTCACTTGGGTTAGCACCATCTACAAATTCACAAGCAGCTTGTTTGATACCAGCGTTCATAGCAAGGTTATTATTCCCAGAAGCGATAATCATATTCACACCTGTAATAGACCCTGTTTTATCCACTTTGTAGTGATGAAAAAGCGTGCCACGAGGAGCTTCACTACATCCTACACCTTCTAGTCTATTGACACTAGCGTAAGATCTGACATTATCACTCATTGTCTCAGGCTCGTTCAGTAACTCTTCGATTCTCTCAATACAGTAGATAATCTCAATGAGTCTTGCGTAGTGGTAGTAGAATGTGTTGAGTACAGGCTTGCCATTGTTGATATTCATAAAATCTTCAAAAGCCTCATCAGCTAGTGGTGTGCCACAAGAGTCTGCTACATTGAGCCTTGCTAAGGGCCCAACTCTATACATGCCATTTTTATACCCTCTTGGCTTATAATATGGAGATTTTAGATAAGAAAAATCCTCTACATACTCCCCAATATATTGTTGATAGTGTTTAGGATCAACTCCGTCATCTAAGATTGTTCCATCCCAGTCCATAAATCTAAGCATTCCACCATAGTGCTCTAATTTGCCGTGTTTGTTTACAAGCCCCATAAACATCGATTTATAGTTACCAAAAAACTCTATCTCTCTTTTATATTTTGGGAGTTGGCTCACATACCATTTTAGAGCACCTTTAACAATGTCCATCGCTTCTGGAATTTGCTCTAAAATATTACTTTTTTGCTCTTGGGAAATCTGATGGCTCACACCTCCTGGAACAATCCACGATGGATGGATTCTTTTGCCACCGAGTTCTTCAATAATTTTTTGACCAAAAGCTCTGAGTTTAATACCATTTTTTGCCATTTCTGGATGTGTCTGCATCATTTTAAAGATATTTCTATCTCCTTTTGGTGCATCAAATCCATAGAGCATATCTGCTGCTGAGAGGTGGAAAAAATTAAGAGCGTGTGATTGGAGTATTTGCGCTAGGTTGATAATTCTTCTTAAGTTTCTCCCACCTTTAGGAGGTCGCACCGCTAGCAACTCATCACAAGCTTTAGATGAAGAGATTAAATGGCTCACAGGACAGATCCCACAAGTTCTAGCAGTAAGTCCTGGCATCTCTGTGTACTGTCTCCCTTCGCAAAACTTTTCAAATCCACGAAACTGTGTTACATGAAGTTTTGCATCATCTACTTTTCCGCTATCATTAACATTAATGGTAATCTTCGCGTGTCCCTCAATTCTTGTGACGGGATCAATTACAATCTTTTCACTCATTTTCCAAACCTTGTTAGCTCTTTTGTGTCAGGCTCTTTGCCTTCTAATATATCTGTAATTGCTTTGTATATTGCATCCGCAGGAGTAGGGCATCCTGGAACATAAAAGTCAATTGGAACAATCTCATGGAGAGGATGCACGGTATCTAGTAGCTTTGGTACTACCTCACTTGGCACTCTTCCTAGCTTATTTTCATCAGCCAACTCAAAATACCCTCTTTGCAACACTGCTTCGCTTCCGCTTAAGTTTTTCATGGCACTGACATTGCCTGTAATCGCACAATCTCCCAAAGCCATTATTTTTTTAGAGTTTTTACGGATCTTTTTGATCATCGTAATATCGTGGTCGGTACTTAACGCACCCTCTACAATAGTCAGATCTACATCCCCAGGAAACTCTTTTGTATCTACATAGGGGCTATAGACTACATCAATTTTTTCAGCAATCTCTACTAGTCTCTCATCCATGTCCAAAAAGGACATATGACAGCCAGAACATCCATCTAGCCAAATGGTTGCAACTCGTACTTTACTCATTTTCTATCCCTATTCTCTCTTGCTTCAAGGAGATCAATAATTAGACTCTTTTTCTTTACCATCTCGGCAGAAGAGACACCTTTTTCTGTAAGAGTTCCAGTTGGACACACTTGCACACATTTTCCACAGCTTGTACAACTCTCGCTCAGAGCCCAAGGCTCGTCCATATCGTGGATAATTTTAGAGTTAATACCTCTGTCTATAATATCTAACGCATGCGCTCCTTCTACCTCGTTACAGACTCGGACGCATCGAGTGCATACAATGCATCTATTTGGATCATAGACAAATCTCTCATGGCTAGCATCTACCTCAAATTTTGGGTAGATGTAGGGAACAGAGGAGTGTTTCATATCTAGTTCTACCGACATATCTTGAAGCTCGCAGTGACCATTAGAGACACACACAGAACAGACATGATTTCTCTCAGCAAAGATCATTGAGAGAATAAATTTTCTGTGTTTCTTAAGACTTTCAGTCTCAGTCTCTACTTCCATTCCCTCTTTTATTTTCCCAGTACACGCGGGAATAAGTTTATGGCTACCTTTAATCTCTACAAGACACATTCTACAAGCACCAACACAACTTAAACCCTTCATATAACAAAGAGTTGGGATCTTTATTTCATGATCGTTGGCAACTTCTAAGATAGTTTGGTTAGATTTCCCTGTAACATCAGTTCCGTTAATTTTAAAGGTTTTAACCCTTGCTTTTTCTCTAATCATTTTTAATCGCCTCTAAATATTCATCTTCAAAGTATTTTAGTGTTGTAATAACAGGATTTGGCGCTGCTTGTCCTAACCCACATAGACTTGTCTCTTTCACAACCGTGCAAAGATCTTGTAATAGTATAAGATCTTCTTTTGTAGCAGTTTTTGCAACAAATTTATCTAGGATATTGGTAAGTTCAGTGGTTCCAACACGACATGGAACACATTTGCCACAAGACTCACTAGCACAAAATTCAACAAAAAAGCGTGCAACTTCTACAATAGATTGGCTGTCATCGGTAACAATCATACCCCCACTACCCATCATGGAACCAACAGATTTTAGTGAGTCGTAATCTACAGGAATATCCAATAGATGCTCTGGAATACAGCCACCACTTGGTCCACCTGTTTGTACTACTTTGAGCTTTTTGCCTTCAGGAACGCCACCGCCTACTTTGTAGATAATATCTCTAAGGCTCATCCCCATAGGAACTTCCACCAAGCCTGTATTCTTCACATGGCCAGATAGGGCGAACACTTTTGTGCCAGGAGATTTTTCTGTACCAAATCCCGCATACCACGCTCCACCTTTTCTGATAATTGGTGCAATATTGGCAAAACTCTCTACATTGTTTAAAATAGTAGGCTCTCCCCAAAGACCATAATCACTTAGATGTGGTGGTTTTTGTCTAGGATTGCCTCGGTTGCCTTCAATAGAAGTGACAAGGGCAGTAGCTTCACCACACACAAATGCACCCCCACCTAAACGAACTTCTAAATCAAAGGAGAAGTTGCTACCAGCAATATTTTGTCCTAAAATTCCTAGTCTTTTTGCTTGTTTGATGGCTTTGTTCAGTTTTTCTACAGCAATTGGGTACTCAGCTCTCACATAGACATAGCCTTTATTGGCCCCACAAGCAAAACCAGCCAGTGCCATGCCCTCTATGACTCTATGGGGGTCTGCTTCCATGATAGCTCTATCCATAAAAGCCCCAGGGTCCCCCTCATCGCCATTACAAACAATATACTTTTGCTCGCTATCAACTTTAGCAACCGTCTCCCATTTGAGACCAACAGGATAGCCACCACCACCTCTTCCTCTTAGTCCGCTTTTTTTAACTTCTGCAATTACCTCTTCGGCGCTGAGTTCTATTATGGCGTTAAAAAGAGCAAAGTAGCCATCGTGAGCAATATAGTCTTCTATATCGTTTGGATCAATATAACCAGCATTCTCTAATACAATTTTTTCTTGGTTTAAGAAGAAAGGGTCATGAGGGTCTAAAAGTTTCTCTTTTAAAATAGTGCCACTTTCGTAAGCCTCAGCGACGCTTTTTATGTCACTCGTACCTAAGTTACCATACATAGTTTCACTGTTTTTCTCTCTGTCTATATGCGAGACCAATACACCAGCAGAACAAAGACCATTGCATCCAACACCTTTGACTTTGCATTTATCTTTTAGACCTCGGCATGAGATCTCCTCTTTTAAATCTTTTTCGATTTGGTCAGCACCCAAAGAGAGACAACTACTCCCAATACAGACTCTAAGCTCCTCTTTTGTCTCTGAGTCTTTCTCTCTTTTAGCTTCTGCTATCTCTTCTAGCTCTTCTAGGGTATGGATCATCTTATCATCTCCTCTACAATCTCTACACTCTGTTCAATCCCTAAATTACCAATAGGTTTATCATCAAAAATCGCAATGGGTGCTAAAGAGCATGAGCCCACACATCGAGCGCTTATCAGCGAAAGGAGATCATCTGCTGTCGTCCCTCCTGCCTTTACATTAAACCGCTCCTCTAGCTTTGCCAAAATCTTATTGGCTCCTTTAATGTAGCACGCAGTCCCCATACAGACAACTGTGTTGTGTTTTCCTTTGGGTTTGAGTCTAAAAAAGTGATAGAAGGTAGCCACACCATACACCTTGGAAAAAGGGAGCTTGAGTCTTCTCGCAATAAACTTGAGGGTCTCTTTCTCGAGATACCCAAAACTCTCTTGGGCTGTATGCAGTGTCTCTATTAATGCACTTCTTTCATAACCGAGCTTTTTCATGGTCCGTTCAACCATCTTGTACCTATTATCTACCTGAGCTGGCATAACTCTCCTTCTTGAAAGTTTTCAAAGATTATACTACTTTTGAATACATATCTATTACAATACCTAAATGGAGTTAAAATGAAATTAAATTAGTGAATAATTTTGATACTTCCTCTTAGTTGAAGGATGAGTCCTTGCTTTTCTAAGCTTTTAAGTATTCTGCTGATGACGACTCTTGTAGAGCCTAGGGTTTGGGCTAATTCTTCGTGGGTTATTTTGATCTCTTGAGATTTTTGAGAGCTAAGCCACTCTTTTACTCTTAGGTCCAAGCGTTTAAATTTAATATCTTCAATAAGTTGGGCGAGGGAGACGAGTCTTACTGAAAAAAGATTGAAAATATAGTTTTGATAAGAGGATGATTGCAACATAAGATCTCTTACAATGTCTTTATTGATTAAAAACCCTTGCAGATCTTCGTGGCAAACTGCTGTGGCTACAGCTGGAGTTTGGGAAATGACACTGGATGTGTTAATCACACACTGTTCTCCCTTTGAGATCTTGTAAAGGGTGATCTCATCAACTCCTTCTCCCTGAAGATAGAGTCTGACACTCCCTTTTTCTAAAAAAAGAATGTCATTACAGATCTCTCCTTGAAAAAAGAGGAAATTTCCCTTTTTTAAAGAGATCTCTGTACTATTTTTTTTAAAAGTATCAAGAGCAAATGGCTCAAGGTCTTGTAAAAAATTGTAGCTAATCACTCCTACTTTTCTTTAGGTTTGCACCCTGTGTTCATGCCAAGAAGTGAATACAGTGGACAAAAAGAGAAAATGGCTGTTCCTATCAAGATAAGACCAATTGCACCTAACCAATTTCCTGTGAGCACTCCTGCGCCTATAATCAATAAACCTACGATAATTCTTATAATCTTATCTATCTTTCCTACATTACAATTCATTATCTATCCTTTGTATTAGATTTGTATCAATTGTACAGCAAAAAAGCTCGTGGTTATGTAACTTAAGTTACATTAGTTCTTTTTTTTTGTTTTAGCTGTTTATATTCTTCTCTTTTTTCACGGCAAAGCTTTTGGTACTCAAACCACTCTTCGTTGACTCGCATCTCTTTGGTAGCAGGTTTTGGCTTCTCCTCGGAGTGGGTGATGGCAAGGTCTATTTTTGGGCAGTTTCTCACACACTCAGAGCAGAAGATACAGAGGTAGGGATTGTATCTATAGGTTTTGCTTCCATCTTCTGGGTTTACTAAAAATGCAATAGCATTAGGAGGGCACACTTTTTCGCACTTGTCGCAAAAAATGCACTCCTCTTCGGTGTATTTAATAAGCCCTCTATACTCTTTAGGCTTAGGCACCTCCTCGTGAGGATAGGTGTTGGTGTGAGGGGTTTGAAAAATATTGCCTAAAGACCGAATCATCTCTCTAATCATTTCTCACTCCTATTTAGCCGTGCACGATAGGCATGGATCAAATGATGCCAAAATAGCTG
>JAABTA010000039.1 GCA_011390075.1 Helicobacteraceae bacterium
GATTTTTGATAATTTAGGAGTGAATTATCAGTATTGGTTCAAGCTCTATCCATGGGAAGATATCGCATTTGAGGATGGTCTGTGTAAAACCTTAGAGGCAATTATGAAAAATCAAAAAGCTATTCTTCTCAATCCTGCTTATACGCTTATTTTTCAGAGTAAAAGATTGCTTAAAATAGTCTATGAGCTTTTCCCTAACTCCTCTTATCTTCTTCAAACAGATTACGAGCCACTCCAGCAATGCAAGCAGGTGGAGAAAAAAGCATTTGGCAGAGAGGGCGCTAATGTGGTTATTCTTGATGAGAATCAAGAGATAGTAGAAAAAAGAGACGGAGAGTATGGAAACTATAAAGAGATCTATCAAAAGTTTGCCAATTATCCCCAAAATTCTCAGAGTGAGTTTTATCAAGCGGGGCTGTTTTTTGCCTACGAGCCTTGTGGCTTAGGCTTTCGTAAAGGTGGAGCTATTTTAGATAATATGTCTAAGTTTGTAGGGCATGTGATTGCGTAGATGGCGCTAAATAATGCAACAAATCGTAACAAATAGATAAAATTACAAGAAGATTACTAGAGTTTTTTTCTCTTCTAAGTGAAGAAATTTTATAATTTAGACGAAAACTTATTCCAATTCCAGAGTTTGCATGATTGCCCGAGGCAATAATGTGAACTCTACCTTTTTTATCTCATCTAGATAAGCCGTAAAATCGAGCCCTTGTTTTTGAATTGACTGTTGCAAAATTATCTCTCCATCATCCATTTTGTCATTCACAAAGTGTATAGTGACCCCGCCTTGTGTACACTCATCTTCAAAAGATCTTTTAATTGCATAGAGGCCTTTATGTCTAGGGAGCAAAGAGGGGTGGATATTGATCACTTTTGATTTTGCTGTTTGCAAAAACTTTTGAGAGACAAGCTTCATATATCCAGCAAGGACAATCAGATCGTACTCTAAGTGATGGAGTTTTTCCAAAAGAAGGGCTTCATACTCCTTTTTTGTGTGATCTTTGCTAGAGATAATAGTGCAAGGAACCCCATTTTTTAGAGCTACATGAATACCTTCTGCCTCTTTATTGTTAGTAAGGGCGTGAGCTACAGAGATCTCTTTGCTGTTTTTAAAGGTGTGAATAAGGTTTTCTAAATTGGTTCCAGAACCACTAAAAAGCACTAAGATTTTTTTTATCACCATAACTCCTTATACAATCATCCATCCCTTTTGGTGGTTTTTCTTTTTTTGTTTTTTCTTAACTGTTTTTGCTTTGTTGGGGTAGTGCTCTGCTTGTTCGCTTGTTCGCTTTTTCTTTTAAAAGCTTTCTGTCTTGGTTGTCTATCTGTCAGTTCAAAACCCTCATAGATCTCTCTTTTGATCCCAAGTTTTAGCTCTCTCTCTATTCTTGAGAAGTGTCTGTACTCTTTGGTTGTTAGGAGGGTAATGACCTCTCCTGTTTTTCCTGCTCGCGCTGTTCTTCCAATGCGGTGGGTAAAATCATCTGTTTTTTCAGGAAGTTCGTAGTTTATAACTAAAGGCAGATCAGCCACATCCAGACCGCGACCTGCAATGTCTGTGGCTACTAAGATCTCTAGATCTCCTTTTTTAAACGCCTGTATCCACTCACTTCTTTTTTTAAACTCAATATCCCCATGAATGGTTTGTGCGTCTAGCTTTCTATTTTTGAGATAGGCTGTCAGTGAGTCGGCTTGGTCTTTTTCATTGACAAAAATAAGAATTTGTGTGTGAGGGCTCTCAAGCAAAAGGGTTTTTAAAAGCTCTTTTTTCTGTTTGAGATCTACCTTGTACGCGGTGTGGGCAATGCCCGTTACCGTGCTTCTTCTGTCGTGGATCTCTATAGTTACTGGATGGTGCATATACCGTTTGCCTAGATGGCGAATATTGTGTGAGAGGGTGGCGGAAAACATCATCATCTGTCTTTTGGGGTTGATAAGTTGTATGATGTATTCAAACTCCTCTAAAAAGTCCTCATGGAGCAAGATATCTGCCTCATCAGCAACCAAAATAGAGACATGGCTCACATCAAGCTCACCACTGTCAATAAATGCTTTGAGCCTTCCTGTAGTGGCTACCACAATGTCAACGCCTTGCTTGAGTCTATTTTTTTGTACAGCTTTTGGAATCCCTCCTGAGAGAGTCGCGTAGGAGAGCTTCATATATTTACTAAACTCTGCCACATTATTTGTTACTTGCAGGGCTAGCTCTCTTGTTGGCACTAAGACAACAGCCCTTAGTGCTTTATGTTCACTCTTTGAGATCTTTGCTACCCTTTGTAAAAGTGGCAAGAGATACGCTGCTGTTTTTCCTGTGCCTGATCTAGAAGTAGCAATCACATCTTGCATTCCAAGCCCTAAAGGCAAAACTTTTTTTTGCACAGCTGTAAGATCTTGAAAATTTTTCTCTTGGATCACTTTGAGTAGATGAGGATGAATGCCTAGTTTTTCAAATGCTTTAATAATATTTGCCTTTTATTAGAATAAAACTCTTGTAGAAAAAGAGCGTGTAATAATAGCAAAAAGTAGTCGTGAGTTCTCTAAAAGTTGAGCCGTTCACCAGCGCTTGAGAATTTTTTTCTGATAAAGATAAACTCTTGAATTTTTTCTAAGAAGATATCTACAATTTGTGGGTCAAACTGCTTGCCTCTTTGTTTCTTTATGTAGATGATAATTTCGTTGATATCCCACGCTTTTTTATAGGCTCTGGTGCTTCCTAATGCGTCAAATACATCTGCTAGGGCTGTGATTCTCGCAAAGAGATCTATCTCTTCGCCTTTTTTCTTTTTAGGATAGCCTGTTCCATCAAAGCGCTCGTGGTGTTCGTAGGCAATAACAGCTCCTGTTTGAATAATTCTGTTTTTCGAGTTATTCAACATCTCATAACCTTTTGTTGTGTGAAGCTTCATCTCTTCAAACTCCTCATCAGTGAGTTTGCCAGGTTTATTAAGAATAGAATCAGCGATGGCAACCTTTCCAATATCGTGAAGGGCTGAAGCGTTGCTTAAAAGATCTATTCTCTCTTGCGATAGGCCTAGCTCTTTAGCTATCACTTTAGAGTACTCAGCCACTCTTCGTACATGATCGCCTGTCTCTTGGCACCGTGTCTCAGCTATCATTCCAATGCGGTTAAGAATCTCCTCTTGGGAACTAGAGATCTTTTGGTTGAGCTCAACAAGCTCTGTTATGTCTTTTCGTATGGCAATGTGCTCTTTGATTGAGCCGTCTCTTATGACAATAGGCATAATAATTGTATCGACAAAGTAGCTACTTCCATCTTTTTTTCTATTTTCTACAATCCCTTTCCAGTACTGCTTTGATTTGATGGTGCTCCAGAGATCTTTAAAGGCTTGTTGGCTCATATTGTTGTGTCTGATGATGTTGTGTGGCTGACCAATAAGCTCCTCTCTCGTATATTGAGAGACACTGCAAAACTCATCATTAACATAGGTGATTGTACCTTTGGTATCTGTTTTGGAGACAATATTTGAGAGATCAATCGCCTTTTTGTACTGGACAAGGAGCTGTTCTGTGTCCTCTAACTCCTCTTGGGTTTTTAGGTTTTTCACAATATTGTTGTAGGCAAATTTCATAAAAACAATAAAGATCCCAGCTGCAAGAATGGTGACAGCGGTGATGAGCTCCCGCTGATCTTTGATGTCTTTATTGTAGTTCTCTTTGAGAAGTTCAAAGTTTTTATCTTTGATTGTTTTAATCTTTTCAAAGTAGTCTCTGCTCTCATTTGCCAAAGGCGTTGCCTCAGTTTTATACTGCTGATACATAAGAGATCGCTTATTAGTATCTGCATTGTGAAGCTGCTTGACTTTATAAAGAGCCTCATCAATAAATGCGAGGGTTACTATTTTGCTTTTGCTCATAAGATCTCTCACCTCTTCTTCGTAGGCTCTGCCTGTAGCACTAGCATTGAGGGAGCTAAATCCTTGCACAATCTCCTCTCTAGAAGTTTCTATTTTTTGAATATTCTCCTCAAAAGCATTTCCAAGCATAATGTCTCTAGTGCTTCTGCTGATGTAGTTGAGGTTTTTTTCTATCTTGAGGGTTGCAATTTTGCCTTGAACGGCGTTGGTGTTGTACTCAATAAACTTCTCTTCTATATTTGAGAGGGTGTTTAAAATGAGCTGTGACATTCCAAAAAGCAAGAGCGTGACTAAAACCGCAACAATGATGAGTCTGTTTTTAATAGATGTGCTATTGTGAAGCTTTTGCATAAACTCTATCATGGAGCTACTTTATTATTTATTTCTTATATATTATAGTTGAAATAGAGATTTTTTTCTACATATTTATAGCATTTTTTACAAAACTTTTTCTAAAGAAGAGATAATTTTGAGACTAAGATCTTAAAATAGAATATGATGTACTTATCACACCTTGCTTGTATTAAGTCCGTAGCTCATCTTTGATTTTGCTGTGCAAAATACCAATAAAAACTAAACATAATCCCAGGGGTTTTTGGCAAATCTTCATTAAAAAGAAACTCTTTTGCCTTGGAAAATGGGAGATGGACAACCTCGATAGCTTCATTCTCTACCCCACCACCTAGACCCTTTTTTTGTGAGCTTGTAACTTTTGCAAAGTAGAGGGTTTGCTGGCTACCACCAAAGCCAACAGAGGTGTAGTAGCTAGTTATCTTGACAAGATCGTCTTGTGCAACCTCAAAGCCTGTCTCTTCGTAGATCTCTTCTATAGCAATCTCCTCTTTGGAGAGTTCTTTGTCTAAAATTCCAGCGCATAGCTCATAGGTAAAGCCATCGCTCTCTCGTAAAAACACAGGGGGGCGAAACTGCTTGACAATAATAAACTCTTTGTGCGTTTCATCGACTAAAAGCACAGCAACACTATCGTGCACTTGCACTAGTTCCCATTTTTTTGCCACCCCTTTTTGGGTGTAGCACATCTGTTTTGGGATAACAAATTTTGGATTGACAAGATCTGTAATCTCTATGTTTTCTATCAACTTTCTCTCCTAAAGTATGGGTTGAGTTTTAAAAGGATGAGGTCTGCAATAATGTTGCCTAGAAGCGTCAAAAATGCCCCGATAATTAAGATCCCCATAATCACAGGGTAGTCACGGCTAAGGGCAGATTTGTAAAACAGAAGTCCCATGCCGTCAATACCAAAAATAGACTCTAAAATAACACTTCCTCCAATCAGCCCTGGCAATGAGAGCCCAAGAATGGTAATAATTGGGGGAGAGAGATTGGGGATAATATAGGAAAAAAGCAGTCGTTTTGTCCCAAATCCACGACTTTTGGCATAGAAGATATAGTCACTTTTTAAGATCTCTAAACTCAGCGATCGCACATACAGCGTAAGGCTCCCCACTCCACCAATAATAATCACGGCTATGGGTAAAAAAAGGTGCCAAGCATAATCTAAATAGTAAGGAAAAAACCCCACACTCTCATCTACAGAGTGGAGTCCCGAGATGGGAAAGAGTTTGAGTTCAACGGCAAAAAGAATAATAAACAAAAGGGCTAGATAGAAAGAGGGAAAAGCGTAGCTTACAAGGGCGCTTTGTTTAATAACTTTGTCCTTGGCTGTGTGCAGATTGATTGCAGAGTAGATCCCTGCAAAAATTGAGAGAAGAAAAATAAACACCATACTCACTAAATTGATGGTCAAAGTGATGGGAACTCGCACCAAGATCTCTTCGCTCACGGCTTTGCCAGTGGTAAAAGAGTAGCCAAAATCCAAAGTTGCTATGGCTCCAACCCAAGAGAAGTAGCGCTCAATAAGCGTTTTATCAAGCCCATAAATTACTTTGAGGTGTTCGATCTGTTCTGGTGTGATGTTTGGGTTGAGCTCTCCTGCATTCAAAAAGGAGTTTGGAGCTAAGTTGACGGCAAAAAAGGAGATGATAGAGATGATAAAGAGCATTAAAATTACATAGAGCAGTTTCTCTCTTGCAATGCTAAAAACCTGATTGAGCATCTATTGCCTCTTTTTTTTCTCGTCTTTTGACTGCTTCGTTGGATGGAGTCTTTGGATCTGCAAAGACAAATTTTCCATACAGAGTGCACCCCTTGCACCCAGGATCGCACTCTCTTTTTAGAAGCACACACTGATTGTTGAGATAATGCGAACAAGACCATCCTGAACTCACGCTACTCTCCTTAAGTTTTTAGAAATTCTAACATAAATTAAAAGTAATTAGATTACTCTTAAGTAATTTAATTACTTATTAAGGAAAATTAGTGTAATTTTCAACTTTTAAAGGAGAGACTATCATTAAACTAAAAATCCAGCAACTTAAAAAAGATCATATCCTAAAGATAGCGACAAGACACTTTATGCACTCAGGGTATGAAGAGACAAAAATGAGCGATGTGGCTAAAGAGGCGAGTGTTTCTATTGGAACAATTTATGCCCTTTTTGAGAATAAAGATGGTGTCTTTAAAGCCTGTCTTTTTCAAGAGATCTCTGCTCATATTGAACAGATTAAAAAAGAGATAGAGTCTGTAGAAGGGGCAAGAGAGAAGCTTATTAAAATTGTGGCCCATAAGTTTGCCTCTATGGAGTTTCATAGAGACGCTATTAACGATCTGCTTTTTGCAACCCCATGGTTTTTTTCAAAGCTTATCATGACAGACCCTTACGATGAGATCTTGCAAGTTTTAACCACTGTTTTTCAAGATCTTGATAAAGAGATAGGGCTCAAAAATAGAAATTACTCTCTATTGGCAATCAATTTTAAATACTTTAGCGAAGGGTATGTTATGCATGCAATGAAACAGCAAGAAAAAATAGAGGCAGATCCAAAAGATGTGGTGGATGAATTTTTATATGGAGTGACACAATGAAAAAGATGATAGCGCTACTTTTTATAACTACTCTCTCGCTTTGTGCAGAAGATGTCTATGCGACCTTTGATATAGTAGCCAACAAAGAGGCACACCTGACACCAAAAGTGGGTGGAGAGATAGAAGAGATCTTTGTGGATGTAGGAGAGAAAGTGGAAAAAGGAGCAGTTCTTGCACGCTTGGATAACACAAGAGAGGAGATAGCCCTTAAGATTGCAAACAACACCCTGTTAAGTGCAAAGCTCGATTTTGAACATGCCAATAAACGGTTTTTACGGTATCAAAAAATCAAAGATGTAATAGACCAAGAGCAGTTTGATAACTTTGCATTTACAAAAGAGATGAAAAAACAGGCCTATCTCAAAGCACAAAATAATTATGAACTCTCAGAAAAAAACTATCAAGATACCTTTATCAAAGCGCCCTTTAGTGGCACTATCTCAGAGAAGTTTTTAGATGTAGGTAACACAGTTGGCACACAAGATCCTGTGGTGAGTATTGTGGATATCTCCAGTGTAAAGTTGATTTTACAATTTGACGAGAAGCATTGGAAAAAAGTGAAAGTGGGGCAAAAATTTCTCTATAGTGTCGATGGAGATAGCCAGAGCTATAGTGGAAAGCTGACCAAACTCTATCCTGTTGCCAATCCCCGCAATAGAAAAATAAAAGCAGAGGTCGTTGGCAAAAACCTAGCTCCCGGGCTTTTTGGTGATGGCTCTATCGAGGTACAATAATGTATAAATTTGCTATTAATAGACCTAT
>JAABTA010000040.1 GCA_011390075.1 Helicobacteraceae bacterium
CTCATCTAACTCTTTAAAACTATTAGCTCCAGACAAAGAAAAAAGCAAGATTTTTGAGTCGATGAAAACAGGAAGAGATATTATTAGCAACAAAAAAGGGAGCCTTGATACTACGATGACAACGCAGATGATTGTTGGAGCCACAGATGACAGCGATAAAAAGATTATGACGCTGAGTGAAAATTTGTATCAAAAGAGCTTTCTTAAACGGGTGTACTACTCGGCATATATTCCTGTAAATGAAGGAAAAAATCTTCCAGCCACAACCATCGCCCCACCGCTGTTAAGAGAACACCGTCTCTATCAAACAGACTGGCTTTTACGATTTTATGGATTTAGCGCTGAAGAGATCTTTAGGTCAAAGAAAAATTTAGACTACGCACTAGACCCAAAAACAGACTGGGCTTTACACTCTTTAGAACATTTTCCACTAGAAGTGAATCGGGCAAGTTTCAAACAGCTCTTAAGAGTCCCTGGAATTGGCATTAGAAGCGCTTCTAAGATAGTAAAGGCAAGAAGAGTAGGCAAACTACGCCAAGAGGATTTAAAGCCCCTTGGAGTGGTTTTAAAGCGTGCACGGTATTTTTTGCAAGTAGGTGGAAAATATTTAGGCTCTGTACGGTTTGATTATGAGCCAATTAAAGCCTCTTTGCAAAACAGAGATAGAAAACTTACACAGCCATCCCTTTTTGACTACTCCAACAGCTTTCAAGAAGCACTTACGGGGGAGCTATGACAATCTATTTTTATGATGGAAGTTTTGAGGGGTATCTCACGACAATTTTTAAGATCTATGAGTGCAAAAAAGAGCCAACAGCGATTAAAGATGAGAAAGATAGTAGTGGAGAACTTGGAGAGTATATTTTTATTGATACTGAGAAAAAGCTGGCACAAAGAGTCAAAAAAGGCATTGTAGAAAAACTAGGAGGAGATATTTTCTATAAACTTAAACTGCTCTATTTAAGCGAAGTAAAAGATTATGAAATGATTGGACTAAAATTTTTACAAACAGTTTTTAAAAATCCGATAGCTATCTCTAGCCTAGAAAAAAAAGAGATACGAGAATTTTTTCAGATTACAAAAAAAGTATCCACAGAAAAACATAGAATGTTGGGATTTATTCGTTTTGAGGAGGTGCAAGATGGATTTTTGTTTGCTAAAATTACCCCTGATTATAATCAGCTTCCACTGATTGGAAACTACTTTGCTAAACGATTAGGCAAAGAAAAATTTATTATTTTTGATACAAAAAGATCTTTGGGGCTTTTAGGTGAAAATGGAGCTCTTTCGCTGAAAAAAGCGACTATAGATGCTCCTATTGAGATAAGCCTAGATGAGAGTGTCATCCAAGAGTATTGGCAACTTTTTTTTCAAAAAGTTGCTATAAAAGAGCGACGCAATACCTCTGTACAAAATGCCAAGGTTCCAAAGCGCTATCAGGGGATGATTTTGGAATTTAAGGAAATTTAAATAAAATTCCAAAATTTTTAAGAATGAGGATAATCGTGAGAACTAGAGAATTAGAAAGATTTAAAAAAATCTTAAATGAACAAAAAGAGCAGATCTTAAAGAACTTAAGAGAGACCGCTAACGAGCTAGAGGCCTTGAGCTCTTCAGAAGTAAATGACGAAGGAGACCACGCCTCTTTAAGTGCAGATAATATGATTGACTCTGCCATCTCTGTCCAGCAAAGCTCAGAGCTTAGAGAGATAGAAGCAGCTTTAGGAAGAATTAAAGATGGTAGCTACGGTGTATGCGAGATGTGTACAGAACAGATTGGTATGGATAGACTCAAAGTGAAACCTCATGCTAAATTCTGTATAGACTGCAGAGAGATATACGAAAAAGAGAAGCACTAGCAACCCAATAGCTTTTTTGCTAAAATACTCCTTTTATTACGAAGGAGTATTTTGAAAACTGTAGGGAAACTAGCAACTCTTGCTATTGCAATTTTTCTTTTTGCTGGATGTTCTGACAAACAGCCAGAATCTAATAAACCCGCTCTGTATTGGTACCAACAGATAGTAGCGAGTATCAACAGATTTGATCTTGACTCGGCAGGAGATTACTACTCCTCTTTAAAAAGTGAGCACTTTAGATCCCCGCTTATTCCTGAAGCCACTCTGATTATGGCAATCAATCATATGGAAAACGAAGAGTATCTATTGGCAAACTTCTATTTAGATGAGTATATAAAAAGATTTGGAAATAGTGATAATATTGAGTTTATTCGATTTTTAAAACTAAAAGCAAACTATATGGCATTTAGTGTGCCAAATAGAGATCAAAAACTGCTTTTAGATACTATTGATAGAGCCAAAGATTATACTAGCACTATGAAAAGTTCTGTTTTTATCTATCATGCTGATTCGATACTAGGTACACTTAAAGTGGCCAATGCAAACATGAATCAAGAGATTGCAAAACTTTACAAAAAGAAAGAGAAAGAGAAAGCATATCAACTTTATAATCAGAGATCTGAGATGATTGATGATGAGAGTATAGAGATAGAAGATCCTGATGTTTTTTGGCTTAGAGCCCTCTTTGAATAGGAGAATAAAATGGAATTAACAAATTATAATGATTTCCCCCAAGATGTGCCAGTTATAGTAGAGCCTGAAATTTTCCTCTACCCCTTTATGATCTCTCCACTATTTTTAAGTGATGATAAAGCGATAGAGGCAGCTACCTATGCTATTGAAAACAACTCTTTAGTAATGGTGGCTACAGAAAAAGAGAACAAAGACAGAGGCAACGGTTTTAACTCCTTTTATGATGTTGGAGTTATTGGAACAATTATGAGAAAGGTGGCCCTCCCTGATAAGCGGATTAAAGTACTTTTTCAAGGGCTTACCCGTGGCGTAATTGTGCAAAAAGATGAAGCTCACGAGAGTTTTTATAGAGCCAAAGTGGATGTTATAAAAAATCAAGATTACAAAGAAAAAGAGGTAGTGGCATTAATGGAAAATCTAAGAGAGCAGGTAAAGGTGCTCTCTTCGACAAGTAGCTATTTTCCTCAAGATCTTTTAAATTCTATTAACGATAATAGTGACCCAAATCGTGTGGTAGATCTTGTTGCCAGCACGATTCGTCTTAAAAAAAGCGAAGCGTACGCTCTTTTTTGCATGACAGATACCCAAACAAGGCTTGTGACGCTCATTGGTTATGTGATCGAACAAATTGAGAGTGCCAAACTACAAAAAGAGATCCGCTCTAAAGTCCATAGCAAAATTGACAAGGTCAATCGTGAATATTTTTTAAAAGAGCAACTCAAGCAGATTAGAAGAGAACTAGGAGAAGATAACCAAAGAGATGAGGAGATTGAAGAGTATCTTGCTAAGCTCAAGAAAAAAGAGAAGTCTATGCCAAAGGATGCTTACAAGGAGATCAAAAAGCAAATTGACAGACTCTCTAGAATGCACCCAGACAGCTCTGACTCCAATCTTTTGCAAACCTATGTTGAGTGGGCGTTAGAGATCCCTTTTGGAGACTACTCCAAAGGCAAGCTAGATATTACCACAGTAGAAAAAACTCTTGACGCTGATCACTACTCATTAAAAAAGCCAAAAGAGAGAATTACCGAGTTTTTTGCTGTCAAAGAGTTATTGGAACTAAGAGGTATTAAATCCAATGAGTCTAAGGGCACTATTTTATGTTTTGTAGGGCCTCCTGGAGTTGGAAAAACATCTTTAGCCAACTCTATCTCAAAAGCATTAAAAAGAGAGCTTATACGGGTAGCCCTTGGGGGTTTAGAGGATGTCAACGAACTAAGAGGACACAGAAGAACCTATATTGGCGCCATGCCAGGGAGGATTGTTCAAGGAATTATTGAGGCAAAAGCCATGGATCCTGTGGTGGTTTTAGATGAGATTGATAAGGTTGGAAGATCGATGCGAGGGGATCCCACATCGGCTCTTTTAGAGATCTTAGATCCAGAACAAAATGACACCTTTAGAGATTACTATCTCAATTTTGATCTAGATTTAAGCAAAGCTGTTTTTATTGCCACAGCCAATGATCTCTCTACGATTCCAGCACCCCTTAGGGATAGATTAGAGATTATTGAAGTAAGTAGCTACACTCCTCAAGAGAAGTTTGAGATAGCCAAAAGATACCTTATCCCTCAAGAACTCAAAAAGCATGGGCTCAAAAAAATAGAGGTAAATATCACAGGAGCTGCACTTAGAGAGCTTATAGATAAGCACACAAGAGAAGCAGGGGTGAGAAATTTACGAAGAAAAATAGCGACTATCATGCGTAAATCAGCAAAAAAACTCCTAGAGGATAAAAAGACTGGAAAAGTAAGTGTTACTATTCAAAATCTAGAGGAGTTTTTAGAAAAACAGATCTTTGAGATTGATGAGGCTGATAAAAAAGATGCAGTAGGTATCGTAAATGGTCTTGCATGGACAGCGGTTGGGGGTGATGTGCTCAAAATTGAGACAGTCAAAATCAGAGGCAAAGGGGTGATGCAACTTACCGGTAGTTTAGGTGAGGTGATGAAAGAGTCCGCTAGAATTGCCTTTACCGTGATAAAAACAATGATCGATAGTAAAACATTAGAGGCGCAAACTGTACAAGTAGAAAAAGATAAGCCACCTGTGCAGGTCTATAATGCCCATGATTTGCATATTCATGTGCCAGAAGGAGCCACGCCAAAAGATGGGCCAAGTGCCGGGATTACAATGGCAACAGCTATTGCTTCTATTATGAGTGAAAAAAAGGTACATTCTAATATTGCTATGACAGGAGAGCTTACGCTAACAGGAAAAGTTTTGCCTATTGGCGGACTCAAAGAGAAGCTCATAGCTGCCCATAAAGCCAAAATGAAAACAATCCTTATTCCAAAGAAAAATTACGATAGAGATTTAAGCGATGTGCCAGATGAGGTAAAAAAGGATCTTGATATCTACCCTGTAGAAACCATTGAAGAGGTACTGCAAAAGGCTCTTGTTTAGGAGGAGACCGTTTTTACGGTCTCATATTGATACGAATAGCTTTTAAAAAGTTCTCTGGGTCTGTTTTTCCAATAAAACCAACAGATCCTAGCTTTTCTGTCTTTACAACAACGCCCTTATCGGACATACTGCTATTGACAACAACAGGAATGTCTTTGAGTCTTTCGGTGTTGTGAATAAATGAGATCACTTGGTAGCCATCTTTATGAGGCATCTCAAGATCTGTAATAACGAGCCCAACATTTTCAATCTGTTTGTCATCAAGTTTTTCAAGATACTCAATAATCTCTGAGCCATCTTGAAACACTCTGTAGTTAAGCTGGGTATCCCCCAAGATATCTTCTATAATCGCCCTTGCACTTCTGCTATCTTCGGCAATGAGCAGAAGTTTATCAGAGTCTAGCCCATCTTTTTGAATCTTTTTTACACTCTCGTCAACACCAAAAACATCGGTTAAAAGCTGTTCGACATCGATCACGCGGCATACAACCTCTTCATCTTTTATTTTAATAAGGGTTGAGTAGGTGATAAAGTTGTCATTTTTGTCACTAGCTTGCAACTCTTCTACAGAGACATTAAAAATATTCTCTATATCAAAAATAGGAAAAGCTATCACTTTTCTGTTGTATTCAGAGACAACGGTTTCCATATAGGTGTTTTGTTCTTTGTACATCCCCATCCACTTTTCTACATTCAAGAAAGGAACAATAGATTTATGATAGTTGATATAACCCTCTAAGATCTCGCTCTTTTCGCTCTGCTTTATTTCGTTTTTTGATATTCTGTATCTTTTGTAGTCTTCGATGGATTTAATTTTTGAGACATTAATCCCATAGTACTCTCTGTCGTTGAGTTGGAAGATCATAATCTGCATCACATTATTCATGTGAGATTTTGTCATATTTGACACCCGTGAAATTGTATTAGAAGAGCTCATTACTTACCCTTTGCTCGCTGTATAGAGTCTATATAGTTATAACTCACATCAATTTGGTGCTGTTTTGGCAAATTGTGTGCTAGTTTCTGTATTATAGCGTTAAAATCATCAAATAGATAGTTTGCCATACTTCCTGGAATCGGATTAATCTCATTAAGGTATAGCTTGCCATCTACATAGAAGAAGTCACACCGAATGAGACTCCCTCTAAATATTGGATTATATATTTTAGCAAAAATTTCTCTCATTTTCGACTCTAGTTCGTCACTTATATCTGCTTTTTGTACCTCTTCTGTCCTAGAAAAATCGAGATACTTTTTATTAAAATCTAAAAACTCCTCTTTTGTTGGCTCCTCGACAATGGAGTAGATAAACTCATCTTCTACCATACAGCCAGCTAAATTAAACTCTCGAACCCCTTGAATAAAGGGCTCTACAATAGCTTCAATGTCATATTCAAAGGCACTATCTTTGGCATATTCTAGATCTTTTGGCTCTTTAGCTATGGCAATACCGATAGAGCTTCCAAGTCTAAGTGGTTTAATAATAAATGGGTACTCAAAAGTTGGATCTATTTTTGGAGTGATAACCTCGTAATCTAAAACATCTACTCCTAAAGACTTGGCGTAGGTTTTTGTGTAGAGTTTGTTAAAGCTGACGACACTTGCCTCGAGCCTTGGACCTACATAGTCTAATCCAAAAAAGTCAAACAAAGAGGCAAGCTTTCCATCCTCTCCATCGCCTCCGTGGATAAGATTAAGCAGAACTCCCTCTGAAATTTTTTGCTGTGAAAAAAGAGTTTTATAGGAAAATCCATCTTGTGACAAAGCAAGTTTTTTATTTTTTTTGTATTTTTGCTTAGCAAAATAAGAGGATTTCATACTGTCTGCTTCAATGAGATAGAACTCTCTATTGCCGTCTAAAAAAATAAACTCCAGCGTGTGCTCCTGCTCTAAAAGTTTTTTAAGTGTAATGGCTGTGACTATACTGATTTCATGTTCAAAACTAACACCACCAAAAAGAAGTGTAAAGTGCATATTTGTGTACCTTATTTCTGAAATTTTGCAAGAGCCTCTTTGATAAGCTCTTCTACCGTTGTCCCTTTACAGGTGGAGAGAATTTTAGTAATGGCCTCTTTTTTAAATCCTAAGGACTCAAGGGCCAATCCTGCGTCATACACCGCTTGTGTCTGAGGAGAAGAGCTAGGCAGGAGCGATTGGGTAAACTCTCCTAGTTGCACTAAAATAAGCCCTCCAGACTTTTTACCAATACCTGGCACCTTTGTAATAGCTGTTATATCTTGATTATCCAAAACTTGCGCAAAGGAAGAGGGAGAAAAAGTAGAACAGATGGCCATAGCTACTTTAGGACCAACCCCATTCACTTTTAACACCATCTCAAACATTTTTTGCTCATTTTCATCCAAAAACCCATAAAGTGCTTGAAAATCCTCTCTGATTATCTGTGTTGTAAAAAAGGTGACATGGCTCTCTTGTATGGCGGAGTAGCAGTGAAGAGAGATGTTGATTCTATAGATAACACCTCCTGCTGTAAGCACATCACAAAATGATGGATCCTTGGTAAAGATCTCCCCTCTAATTC
>JAABTA010000003.1 GCA_011390075.1 Helicobacteraceae bacterium
TTTGTCACCATCAAAGATAACATCATAAGAACCTACCCGATGAAAGGCACTATTGATGCAAGCATTACAGATGCTAAACAGAAAGTTTTAAAGAGTGAAAAAGAGCTGGCAGAGCATGTGATGGTAACAGATCTCTTAAGAAACGATATAGGTATGGTTGCCAATAACATAGAAGTAGAGGATTTTCGCTACATCGATACAATCCGTGCAGGAGACAAGGAGCTGTTGCAAGTAAGTTCTACTATCCGTGGCACTTTAGATGAAGGCTGGCACTTGCAATTAGCAGAGATCTTAGATGCCTTATTGCCAGCAGGTTCTATCACAGGAACCCCCAAGAAAAAAACTATTGAGATCTTACAGTCTATAGAGGACTATGAGAGAGACTTTTTTACAGGGGTTTTTGGAGTGTACGAAAACAGAAGCCTCACCACAGGTGTAGCCATTCGTTTTATAGAAAAACATGGCAATCAGCTCTACTTTAAAAGTGGTGGTGGCATTACAGAAGCTAGTATTGCTAGAAGTGAGTATCAAGAGATGAAAGATAAAATCTATGTGCCAACTCTTTGAGACAATTTTGGTCAAAAATAGACGAGCCCCTTTTTTGCACTTCCACGAACACAGGCTCAACTACACACGAAAAAAGCTCCTAAAACGAAGCGATACACTCAAAATTCCTCCTCCAAAGCCACCCGATCATGGAACTTATAGGTATAAAGTGGTATATTCTCACACAATAAACTCTTGCGAGTTGACTCCTTACACAAGGACACTCAAGAGAAATATAGTAGCACTGCAAAAAGATATTCAGTACAATTTTAAGTTTTTAGACAGAGAGTGCTTTGACGCTCTTAGAAGAGAAAATAGCAATTTTGATGATGTTTTGGTTGTAAAAAAGGGGCTAGTAACCGATACTACTATTGCAAATTGTGCCTTTTTTGATGGCACAAAATGGCTGACACCCTCAACCCCTCTTTTACGAGGCACTTGCAGAGAGAGACTGCTTAGGGCAAAGGCTATTTTTCCAGAGAAAATCTATGTAAAAGATCTACACACCTACTCGCTTGTAGCTTTTTTAAATGGATTAACTGGCTTCTACATTGCAGGAGAGACAAAAAGGATTATACATGTTAAGTGATCTACTTAAAAATGAAGAGTTTAAAGATCTCTTATCGGGACACACCGAAGAGATTACCCAATTTTTAGTTGAAAATGGTATGGATTTTGGAATTCTTTGCAATCTAGCAGAGATTGAGTTTAACCCAGAACTTCCAGAGGAGATTGGCAAAAGCCTAAAACCTTTGACTCTATTTATCCTCTCAGGATACACCCTAGAAACTGCCTATCTCGATCACGAACAAGAAGCGCTTTTTTTTGAAGCTGGTTTTGGAGAGGATAATTTTGGCAGTGTAGTCAGTGTTCCACTGGACGCAATTATTCAAATTGCCATTGATGATACAGTGATTCACATCAACCTTGCAGCCTCCATCCAAAAACCAAAAAATAAAACCAAAAAGGCAAAAGCTACGATAGAGAAATCGATGAATGCGTTTCTCTCCAATCCAGAAAACGAAAAATTTAAAAAATAGATGGAGCTACTCGAACACCTTACAACTGCTATTGGAGATCTAGGACTCCTTGGTCT
The DNA here is from genome assembly GCA_011390075.1 of Helicobacteraceae bacterium. Taxonomy (GTDB): domain Bacteria; phylum Campylobacterota; class Campylobacteria; order Campylobacterales; family SZUA-545; genus JAABTA01. The sequence continues at coordinate 1,643 of JAABTA010000003.1, forward strand.
TTTGATAGCAAACTTTTTAATGTTTGCTGTCTTTCCTCTGCCCTCTCAAATTGTGGTACTTACCGCGGGGTATCTCTGCGTTACTGGGGAGATGAGCTTTGTGCCAGCACTGATTTTTGGCACCGCTGGATCCTTTGCTGGCGCCTTGCTTAACTATTTTGTCGGCAGAAGCCTTGGTGTTAAGCTCGTGCTAAAATATGGAGAGTATATTTTTATTACCAAATCAAGAATTGCTCTTTTGAAACTCTATTTTCAAAAATATGGGTGGGTCTCTGTTTTAATTGGCATGTCTTTGCCCTCGATTGGTCAGCTCATCTCTTTGCCAGCAGGAATTGGCAGGATGAATTTTAAAGTCTTTGCGCTCTCAGCACTAGCGGCCTCTATTATTTGGAACTTCTATTTTCTCTTAATTGGCTATTTTTTAGGAGACACTTTTATTCTCTCTGGCTCTCCAAATATGTAGCCTTGGGCATAATCTACCCCTAATTCTTTCACTAACTCAAATGTCTCTTCATCTTTAACAAACTCAGCCACGACCTTTGCCCCTATCTCTTTTGCCAGATAGATCATCGATTTCACAATCTTTTTGCTGTTATTATCTTGGCTTAGATCTTTAATAAAGGCGCCATCAATTTTAATAATCTCTGGGGAGAGATCAAGAAGCCTAGAAAAGTTTGAGTTCTCGCTTCCAAAATCATCAAGGGCAATAACAAAACCCATTTTTTTCAGATTTTCAATCTGTTTTAGAATCATCTGCGAGTCTCCCACAGTGATTGTCTCTAAGATCTCTAAAGTCACATCTTTTGCCTCTAGTTCAAACTTCTCCAATCTGTTTTTTAAAAAATCGGTAAGATAGCCCTCGTTGAGATCTTGTTCGGTGATATTGATACTCACAGCAATATTTTTCTTTTGTGCAATCTTAAAACTTTTAGTAATCATCGATTTTGTAATAGCCGTAAGCAGTCCTGTGTGCCTTGCTGCTTGCAAAAAGTAGGCTGGAGAGTGCACCTCCCCAGCCCCCTCAAGCCTTGCAAGGGCCTCGTATTTCACCACCTCTTTGGTGTGGATATCGACGATTTTATGAAAGTAAGGAATTACCCCATCTTCATGCAGAAGCTTTTTAAGTTGGTGCACCTTAACAAGATTCTCTCTTTGGTGCCTTGCGTAGTCTGAATCTGGGTTATAGACCTTATAGAGATTGCCCACCTCCTCTTTAGACTCCTTTACAGCAAGCTTGCCTCCAGAGATGGTATCTTCTTGGCTATAGCTAATGCCAATAGAAAAATTAATACTCAAATCAACATCCTCAATAGAGATCTGATAGGTTTTAAAAAACGAAGCCACCACCTTGGCAAACTCTTCTGCTTGGTTTGTAATCTCTCCTTGAAACATCACTCCATACTCATCAGATCCAATTCTATAGAGCGTGGCATTCTCTGGGACAAGGGTATTTAAAAGCTCCGAGGCACTTTTGAGCACTCTATTACCAAACTCCATGCCATAGGTGGAGTTAATATCCTCGAATCTATCAATATCAAGCACCACAAACGCTTTTTTTTCAATAAGCTTAAGATCTTCTACCAATGAAAAAAAGTTAGGTAGTGCGGTGAGCTGATCGATTTTGAGCTGTTCTTCTATCTCTCTTGTTTTTGTAGCTACCAATCTTTGAAGCTCCGCTTTTTGAAGGTTCTCTTCATCAATTGAGTGAATTTGCGTGGCGATTGTGTAGATAAGGTGCTTAAAATGCTCGTGGTCAAATGGCTTGCGCAAAAATCCATCCACCCCTAAATTTAGCGCCTCTATTAAGTTTTCATAGTCGCTATAGGCGGAGCTGATAATCACATGCTGTTTGGGGTTGATTTTTTGTATCTCTTTAATGAGAGCAAGACCATTGATCTTTGGTAGAGAGATGTCTGTAATGACAATATCGTAAAAAACTTTTCTCTCTTCATAGAGCCTTTTATACCGCCCTAGACCGCACGCTCCATCTTGGGCAATATCGGTTTTATAAAAGTAATGAGACAGTACAGACTTCATTCCGCTGCGTATTAAATGGTCGTCTTCTATGAACAGTACAAGCAGATCTTTAGTTTTTAATTTTACTACTTCTTTATCAAGCATAGTCTCACTCAAACTTTTTATAATTTTATTTCACTTAATATACACTTTTCCAACTGAATTCCCGGCATACATTCCATAAAAAGTTTAAAATTTTCAAACCAATTTTTTTATGCAATTTCTAATATAATTATTGCCAATTATCTTCTAGGGAGATCTTAATGATAACAGTTATTAAAAGAGATGGCAGAAGAGAACCTCTCGACATTTCAAAAATTCAAAAATATACCAAAGAGGCTGTAAAAGATTTGCAAGGAGTCACCCAATCAGAGCTAGAGCTAGATGCAAAGATCCAGTTTCGCGATGGCATGACCTCCACAGAGATCCAACAAACACTTATCCAGACAGCTGTTGATAAAATTGATGTAGATGTTCCCGATTGGACATTTGTTGCCTCAAGGCTTTTTCTTTACGATCTCTACCACAGAGTAGGCAAAGCTGTCAATGGGCAAAAAGGGACTGTCTACTCCCACCTTAAGCACTACTTTGAGGTGGGTGAGAATGAGGGTAGGATCATCAAAGGCCTCAGTGACAAATACGATCTAGAGGCTCTTGACACCTATATCAAACCCGAAAGAGACCTACTGTTTAACTACCTAGGTATCAAAACCCTTTATGACAGGTATTTAATTAAAAATAGAGAGGGCGAGCCAATTGAGCTGCCTCAGCAGATGTTTATGGCTGTTGCTATGTTTTTGGCACAAAACGAAGAGAACTGCATGGAGTGGGCCAAAAAGTTTTACGACATACTCTCTAAATTTGAAGTGATGGCAGCAACCCCCACCCTTTCCAATGCCAGAACCCCAAGACACCAGCTCTCCTCATGCTTTGTAGGAGCCACAGCGGATAATATCGAAGGTATTTTTGATGGCTACAAAGAGATGGCGCTGCTGTCTAAATATGGTGGCGGTATCGGCTGGGACTGGGGCAAGGTTCGAGCCAGTGGTTCTTATATTGATGGTCACAAAAACGCTGCAGGCGGGATTGTACCGTTTTTAAAAATCACCAACGATGTAGCCGTAGCAGTCGATCAGCTTGGGACGAGAAAAGGGGCTATTAGTGTCTATATTGAGACATGGCACATGGATGTTTTAGACTTTTTAGATCTCAAGAAAAACTCTGGAGAGGAGCGAAGAAGAGCCCACGATCTCTTTCCATCTTTATGGATTAGCGATCTCTTTATGAAGCGAATAGAGGAGAACGGCGACTGGACACTTTTTTGCCCAAGTGAGTGCCCAGATCTCACCGAGACTTTTGGGCTAGATTTTGAACAGCGCTATTTAGCTTACGAAAACGACCCAAAAGTGCCAAAGGTCACTATCAAAGCCAAAGATCTCTGGAAAAAGATACTTCTTTCCTATTTTGAGACAGGGAGCCCCTTTCTTGCCTTTAAAGACACAGCCAACAGAGCCAACCCAAATAAACACGCTGGAATCATTAGAAGCTCCAACCTCTGTACAGAGATCTTTCAAAACACCAATCCAAACTACTATAAAGTCAAAGTCACTTTTGATGATCAAGAGGTGGTGCTTTTTGATGAAGACGAGGCGGTTACAAACGACGCTGGCACAACCAAAAAAGCGAATAAGCTCTCCTCGATTGATTCGCTTAATGGCAAAAAGATCTTTATTGTGGAAAAAGAGGAGGCCGATGGCAACACCGCTGTGTGTAACCTAGCTAGTGTGAACCTCTCAAGAATCCATACACAAGAGGATATCGAAAGAGTAGTGCCCACAGCTGTAAGAATGCTCGATAATGTGATTGATCTTAACTTCTATCCCCTAAAAAAGGTCAAAGATACCAACCTGCTCTCCCGGGCTATTGGTTTAGGGGTGATGGGTGAGGCACAAATGCTAGCAGACAAAAGAGTAGACTGGGGAAGCGAAGAGCACTTTCGTATTATTGATGAAGCTATGGAGATGATCTCGTACAACGCCATTTTCGCCTCCAGTGATTTAGCTGTTGAAAAAGGGATCTATCCAAACTTTACAGGTTCTAAATGGTCAGAAGGGGTCATGCCAATCGATCTCGCCAACAAGAGCGCAAAATCCCTTATTGATAGAGGTGGTCTTTTTGGGTATATCTACAACTGGGACGATTTGCGAGCAAAGGTACGAAAACAAGGCATGCGCAACGGCTATTTAATGGCGGTGGCTCCCACATCGTCTATCTCAATTCTTACAGGCACAACCCAAACTATTGAGCCAGTGTATAAAAGAAAATGGTTCGAAGAGAACCTCTCTGGCATGATCCCTGTGGTTGTGCCCAATTTAGGTGTAGAGAACTGGGAGTACTACACACCCGCGTATGAGCTCGAGCAATCCATACTAGTAAAAGCCGCAGCAATTAGGCAAAAATGGATTGATCAAGGGCAGAGTTTAAATATTTTCTTTACAGTCGACAAAGCAAGTGGTAGAATACTGAATGATCTCTACATGCTTGCATGGAAACTAGGTTTGAAGTCTACCTATTATCTGCGATCAGAGTCTCCTGAGATTAAAAATGAGGTGATGGATAGAAGCGTAGAGTGCGAGGGTTGCCAATAAGGCACAAAATTATTGTATAATCAGAAAAAAAAGAAATAAAACAAGAAGGATACAGGTTATGAACAGCATGTCATTGGGTAAAAAGATTACCCTCGGGTTTAGTCTAATTATTGTCATAGCAATTGCTCTAGGACTGACAGGGGTTATTAATATGAATAGCGCCTCGGAAAACTCTAGAAAATTAGCGCAGGAGTATGTGCCGGAGGTGGATATTGCCAACAGTGTAGAGAGAAACTTTCTTGCAACAAGACTCTCTATGGTCTATTATCTCAACACCGAAAGCCAACAATATGTGGATACTGCAAGACAAAATCTTAAACTCACTATGGAGAGTTTACGAAATGCAGAGGCCCACGCGGAGAAGTTTCCAGCTTTAACAGCCCTTAAAGCCAATGCACAAAGAGCCCACACTGCTATCACCCAGTATGGAGAAACCATTGATAAGCTAGAAGCGGTATTTGAAAGAAAAAATACTGTGAGATCCTCTTTAGATAAATATGCCGGCGAATATATGCGAATTAGTAGTGAGTTCTTAAGTGGACAAAATAGAAAGATGTTCGAAGATATCCGTGGGGACATTCCAGATAGTGGCCTCCAAGAGAGACTCGATAAGATCACCTATGCCAACGATATTATCGATATGGGTAACGCTGTAAGAATTGCCAACTTTAGCGCAAACGCTAGGGGAGACTTACAGATCTTAAGAGACGGAATTAGAGAGTTTGAGAGCAAATTTGATAACAAACTAGCCCAACTAAGAGAGATCACAAGCGAGAGAAATGATCTCCAATCTATTGATATTATCGAAAAAGATGGAAAAGAGTATATTAAAGGCTTAAAAGAGTATTTAAATATTGATAGAGAAGTAAAAGATATTAATGCTGAGTTTAAAGAGATCGGTGCAGAAGCACTAGCTGCCGCAGAAGAGACAGCAAAAGCAGGTATTAACGGAACATCTTCCTTGGCTGATAAGTCTATGCAAGGATTGGACACAGCTTCACTTATTATGGAGATAGGTTTAGCAATAGCAACCATTATTGGTATCTTACTTGCCTTCTTTATCATCAGAAGCATTACCAAACCAATTATCCGTTCAGTAGAGACAATTTTTGAGGCAAACTCCCAAGTGCTGACAGCCTCTGATGAGATCTCATCATCAAGCCAAGACCTAGCAGATGGGGCAACCCAGCAAGCCTCTAGTGTGGAAGAGGTGAGTGCAACCGTTGAGGAGTCTACCGCGATTATTAATCAAACAAGCGAGAACTCCAACGAAGCAAACATCTTAGCCGATGGAGCCAACAAAGCCGCAGAGAATGGCAACAAAAAGATCAAACAACTTGTGGACTCTATGGGAAAAATCACCTCTTCTAGCGAAGAGATTGCTAAAATTATTAAAACCATTGACGAGATTGCCTTCCAAACCAACCTTCTAGCTCTCAACGCCGCTGTAGAAGCCGCAAGAGCAGGAGAGCACGGCCTTGGCTTTGCTGTGGTTGCCGACGAGGTCAAAAACCTCGCACAAAGATCTGCCAATGCCGCCAAAGAGACAACGGCGATTATCGAAGGCTCTATCACTCAAGTAAAAGAGGGGAACCAAATTGCAGAAGAGACCAATGCCGCTTTTCAAGAGATCTTAGAAAAAGCAAGAAAAACATCCAACTTAATCTCAGAAATTGCCACCTCCACCTCTGAACAAGCTGAGGGCATGAACCAAATTGCCACAGCCATGACCAATGTGGACGAGGTCACTCAAAGAAACGCTGCAGCCAGTGAAGAGGCCGCAGCAAGTGCCGAACAGCTCAACGCCCAAGCGGAGAGCATGATGAGCTCTGTGGAGGACATTGCCAAAATTGTAGGTATCGAAATGGGCTCTGGATCTTCTAGGAGATCAAGTGCTTCTAGCAACTACCACAAAGTAGAGCACAAAAAACCTCAAAGCAAGCAGCAACACCACTCAAATAGCATTGAGCACAAACCAAAATCAAACAATAAAAGCTCTTCGTCTAAACCAAATAACTCTTCTAAGAAAAACGAAGACATTCTTCCCTTAGATTCAGATGACTTAAAAGAGTTTTAATCTTAAAGATGCCCTCCAAGTGAGGGCATCTTGCTCTTTTTTTAATGCTTATCAAAAAAAATGAGATTTTTTTCAAAAACTCTTTACAAATCAGTAATAAAATGGATATATTCATAAGTCATAATAAACGCCAATAAAACACGGAGAAGATAATGGGACTTTCGTTAAAAAAACAGCTAGTCATTTCTCTTTTTGTTGTTGGGCTTATTCCTTTTTTAGTGATTGGAATAACCTCCTACTTCAAATCGTCAAATGCCTTAGAAAATGAGGCTTACAATAAATTAGAGATAGCAAGGGAGCTCAAAAAACATGAACTCCAAACCTATGTCAAGATGGTTGACGCCGCTATTACAACCTTAGCAGAGAGCGATGATATTGAAGAGCTCACCAATATGCTCGTTGATGCCCACAACCAGTACGGAGTTGCTGGCAATGGGAACTACGATATCTTGGATAAGCCAGAGGTGATAGATATTTACCAAGAACATAAAGTGCAATATGAGCATTTTATAAAAAACAATATGCTCTATGACATGTTTGTTATCTGCAAAGCCCACGGGCATGTGATGTACTCCGTGACTGAGGAGTCCGATCTTGGAGAGAACTTAGGAGTTGGCAAATTGAGAGACTCAGGACTCGCTAAAGCGTGGAGAAAAGCAGTGAGCACAGAAAAAACCGCATTTGCCGATATGGAGCCTTATGCCCCATCTAACGGCGAGCCTGCAATGTTTATGGCAACTCCCGTCAAAGATGCCAGTGGGAATATTGTCTCTATAGTGGCTGTGCAATTAAGCCCAGAGGTTATTAATGAAGTCATGGGAAATGATACCGGTATGGGAGAGAGTGGAGGTACCTATCTTGTTGGTCAAGATGGATACTTAAGATCTACAACTATCCTAGATCATATCAATATGACAATTTCAGAATCATTCAAAAAAGGAAATGCTGGCAAAGTTGCCTCTGCAAGCACAAAAAGAGCTTTTGCTGGTGAGAGTGGACACCACATTATCACCATGAATGGAGACGAGGTTGTATCAACTTTTACTTCTGTCGATCTTTTTGGTACACAATGGGCACTTGTGGGAGATATTGATCAAGAAGAGGTTTTTCAATCTGTGTATGATCTACGAACTACTATATTAATTTTAGGGGCCATTTTTATTATTGTTATCGTCTCTTTTGCTGTATTCTTAGGGAACTTTATCACCAAACCTATAATCAAAGCGGTTGAGACAATCTCCGAGGGAAGTGGGCAAGTGGTGAGCGCCTCTGATGAGATCGCTTCAGCGGCCACAAGCCTAGCCGATGGCTCTACAGAACAAGCTTCAAGTGTAGAAGAGGTGAGTGCAACCGTTGAGGAATCTACCGCGATCATTAATCAATCAAGTAGCAATGCCAACGAAGCAGATAAACTAGCAAAAGATACCAATCACGCCGCAGAAGAGGGCAATGCAAAAGTAAAAGAGCTCATGTCCTCTATGGATAAAACCACAAAAGCCAGCGAAGAGATCTCAAAAATTATTAAAACCATTGATGAGATTGCCTTCCAAACCAATCTTCTAGCCCTCAACGCTGCTGTAGAGGCCGCAAGAGCAGGAGAGCACGGACTAGGCTTTGCTGTAGTGGCTGACGAAGTCAAAAACCTTGCAAGTCGATCGGCCAATGCTGCCAAAGAGACAACCGACATTATCGAAGAGACCATTGCGCAAATCCGTAATGGAAATGACATTGCCAAAGCAACCGATAGATCCTTTGCGGATATCTTAGATAGGGCCCAAAAGACATCGAACCTTATTAGCGAAATTGCCACAAGTAGCACCGAACAAGCCGAGGGCATGAACCAAATTGCCACAGCCATGACAAGTATCGACGAGGTGACCCAACGCAACGCAGCAACAAGCGAAGAGTCAGCAGCTGCAGCAGAGGAGCTTAACGCGCAATCAATCTCCATGATGGAAAGTGTCAATGAGATAGCCAGACTAGTTGGTTTAGCCATGGAAGAGAGCAAAAGAAGAGAGCAACAGCACTCACGAGGCAATGCCTACAAACACAAGCAAAAGCCAAAACAAGTTGCGCACAAACCAGACGCTAGAAATAACAAAGAAAGAAACTCCAGCAGGAACAACAACTCTTCACTCAGTGAGGATGACTTAAGAGAGTTCTAAACACAGCAAAGGCACCAAGGGGTGCCTTTGTTTAGACATCTTTAATAGCTAAGACCAATTTTTTTGCTTTCTCTTTTGCTGCCATAGCACTCTCGCCACTGGCTAAAACTACTGCAAGTCTTCTGCCTTGATGGCTCTCTGGCTTTCCAAACATACGAAACATCACATCAGCATCAAAACACTCTTTTGGCACATCTAGCTTTGGATCTGCCGCGTGTTTTGTGGATTTGTATGCAGCACTTGCCCCTGGAGAGAGAAATGTGTAGTTCAATGGCAAGCCAAGCACAGCCCGAACATGCAGAGCAAATTCACTCTGATTTTGCGTGATCATTGTGACCATGCCTGTATCGTGTGGCCGTGGACTAACCTCGCTAAAATAGACCTCATCGCCTTGGATAAAAAGCTCCACACCAAAGATCCCTCTGCCCCCTAGTCCATCGGTGACTTTTTTGGCAATCTCTTGGGATTTGGCTTTGGCCACTTCGCTCATCTGCATTGGTTGCCATGAGAAGATATAGTCTCCATCTTTTTGAATATGACCTATTGGCTCACAAAAAACAGTCTCCTCTTCTGTTCTAGCAGTAAGCAGGGTTATCTCATAATCAAACTGGATAAACTCCTCTACAATAAGCTCGCTTGAGTCCCCTCTTGCCTCTTTGGCAGTCTCAAAGCTCGCTAGAGTCTCCTCTTCGCTCTTGCACACAGACTGTCCATGACCAGAAGAGCTCATCACAGGTTTGATTACACAAGGAAATCCAATTTTTTTGGCAGCAACCTCAAGCTCTTCTAGGGTAGAAACAAACGCATATTTGCTTGTTTTTATTCCCAGCTCATGAGCTGCAAACTCTCTAATACCTTTTCTGTTCATGGTAAGAGAGACTGTTTTTGCATTTGGAATCACATGAAAGCCCTCCTCTTCTGCTTTAAGCAGGGCATCTATATTGATAGCTTCTATCTCTGGCAAAATAAAGGTGGGTTTTTCTCTCCTAATGACCTCTAAGATCTGCTCTTTATCGAGCATATCAATCACATACGAGCGATTAGCCACAAGCCCTGCTGGAGCGTTAGCGTATCTATCGACAGCAATAACTTCTATGCCTAATCTATTGGCTTCAATGGCCACCTCTTTTCCAAGTTCGCCACTTCCTAAAAGCAAGATCTTAATGCTCTCATCTTTTAATGGTGTAGTAAAAATCATTTAGTTTCCTCAATTTAAATTTTATCTATAAAACTTCTACTAGATTATACAAGAGTGAGGTAAAAAAAGCTAAGTTTACTCTGTGATGACTACAGGCATTGGAGGATTGTCCCCTCTGGCACTTGTAATATGTTGTGGCCGTTGTGGCTCTTGCTCTCCTATTGGTTCGGTTATGGTAGGGGTGTCATTAACCGGTGGGGTATCGCTATTATGAGAAGTTTGCACAGCGGTTGTGCTTCCACCGCCACCGCCTCCACTACAGCCTGTCAGTGCGAGAGTGACTGTTATGAGTAATACTACAAGATTTTTTTTCATGAAAGATCTTTTAAGAGACAGCTCTTTTAGCTTTAATTTCGTTATTGGCCTTTTTGTTATAGCCCATTTTAGAGAGTCTATAGTAGATGGTTGACTCTGGGATCTCTATGCCGTAGTTATTTTTGATATGTTTTTGCATTTGATAAACCGACCATGGTGAGTTTTGTCTTTTTAGGGTTTCCATAAGTTTTGAAAAGATCTCATTATCGTATTTAGGATTGCCCTCTTTTCTTCCAGCTTGCTTTGGTCTAAGAGCCTCTACGCCTCCCTCATTAAAAAGATTGAGACACTTTGTCACTGTCTCTCTATTGACAATTAAAGATTTTGCTACCTTTTGCAAAGAAAGTTCTGGCTCTGAAAGGAGCTTTTCGATGATCATCAGTCGTAGTCTGAGTATTCCATCATTTGTTGATTTGATAGCTTTTCTCACCTCTGATACAGAAATATCTTCTCTTATAGTTGCAATTCTAGACACTTACCAATCCTTAATCTTTTCTTGAGCGAACCAAATTTGGTATCAAATAGAATAGTATTTAGCCGATATAGCTAAAGGAATATTCTTTATTTGCTAACATATAAACAATAAATGTTCCGAAAATTACAAAGGTCGCTTATGTTTTCAAAAAAAATAGTTTTTCCACTGCTTATCTCCTTGCTTTTTACTGGGTGTCACTTTTTTACTGACGAAGAATTTGAAGCAATGCAACAAAGAGAACAAGAGAGACTGCAAGCCCTGCAACAAAAAAATAGTGCCTTAAAAGAGCAAAATAGTGCTCTCGAAAAACGAGTGCATAGCCTTGTAGTCAATAAACCAGAATATATGCAATCGCTTATGGTTGCCAAGAATGCACAAGATGATAAAGCGATCATCACACAAGCTACCCGCATTGAAAAAGAGTTTCCAAACTCCAAAGAAGCATTGATCGCAAATCAGCTAAAAAAAGAGGCTCTCCAAAGAGTTGACAACAGATTAGCTTTTCAGACAAGACATCTAGAAAAACAAACGAGTCCCAATAAAAAGAGTGTATGGTACTACGACAAAGCCAGTAAAAACAGCCTTGCCACAGCCCCAATAGTGCTCTTTATTACCAAAGAGAAAGAGGATGTTTTTCTCACAATGAGACTGCAAACCGCACAGATGGGCAGTGATTTAACAAGGGGGTTTATGCTTATCTCCGATAACTCCCGCTACTCCATTATGCCAACACCAAGCAAGTTGCGTCACAAGCAGATTGCCTCAGGGGTGTGGATCTGGAGCGAACAGAGGGTTGACAAAGAGGATTTAGATATGCTAAAAGATCTTATCTATTCTAACAATCCTGCCATTCGGTTTTTAAAAAACAGCTCCTATGAGGAGTTACCACTCTCAAAAGATCTGCGCAAGAGCATGATACGAGTGATTAATGGCTACAAAGTAATAGAAGAAACTTTAGAAATTAAAGAGCGTTTATGATTCCAATTTATGAACAAGTCACAGACCTAGACCAAAGAGCGGTTGAGCAATACTTTATGAATGAAGCTATCTTAATGGAGCACGCCTCCCTAGGGCTTCTAGCAGAGATAACAAAACGATTTGACTCTGGAGAGGTTTTGATTGTTTGTGGCTCTGGAAACAACGGAGGAGATGGGCTTGTGCTCTCAAGACTACTGCTCACCCACGGGTTTCATCCAATTATCTTTTTGCCCAATCACATGAGCTCAGAAGTTGGGGCGAGCCAACTGAATATTTTAAAGGCATTAGGAGCTACTTTTGTCAATGAAATTGACTCCATTTCCAAAGCAGATATCGTTGTGGACTGTCTTTTTGGCAGTGGACTTAATAGAAAGCTAGAACACTGGGCAGCCTCATTAATTACAAAAATGAACGCTATTAAAGGCTTTAAGATCTCGTGTGACATTCCAAGTGGCATTCAAAAAAATGGAGAAGCCGAAACGGCTTTTAAAGCCGATGTCACTGTGACAATGGGCGCTGCTAAATTGGCTCTTTTTGTAGATAGCGTGAAAGATCTTGTGGGGGATATTGTGATTAAAGATCTAGGCATTCCAACATCTGCATACACTGTGACTAGTGAGTATTATCTTTTAGAAAGACAAGATCTAAAGCTCCCAAAAAGATTAGGAAGAAAAAACACCCACAAAGGTAGCTACGGACACTTAAGTGTAATTATGGGGAACATGCATGGCGCTGCGCTTATGTCGGCTATTGCTGCTATTAAGTTTGGTGCAGGTTTGGTCACAGTGGTGGTCAAAGACTCCTATCAAGTCCCGCCCGAGCTGATGCAGAGTAAAAAAATCCCCCCTAACTCTAATGTGGCTGTTCTTGGAATGGGGCTTGGGGATAAATATATTCATGAAGAGTTGCGAAACATTCTTGAGGCAAGAGTGGCAGTTATTGACGCGGATCTCTTCTCTGATCCTTTTATTGTTGAGATCTTAGAGAATAAAAAAGATCTTGTCTTAACTCCCCACCCCAAAGAGTTTGCCTCTTTGCTCTCTCTTCTAGGCTACAACAATATCGACACAGAGACAGTCCAGAGAAAACGATTTGCCCTTGCCAAAGAATTTAGCAAAAACTTTCCTGATGTGGTACTGCTTCTCAAGGGTAGCAACACAATTATCGCCCAAAATGGAGTGCTCCACATTAACAATATTGGCACATCTGCATTGGCAAAAGGTGGCAGTGGCGATGTTTTAGCAGGACTTATTGCCGCACTCATCGCACAAGGCTACGACAGACTAGACGCAACTATCAGCGCCTCTTTAGCCCACTGCATTGGCGCTACGAACTACAAGGGCAACGACTTTGCCCTCACCCCTGTAGACTTAATTGAAGAGGTGGCTAAGCTAGATCTTTAGCTTATACACCTTGGCATACGGGCTCTTTGATACTGGCTCAAAAAGATCTTTATCGTAGTTTTCAAAAACGAAAAGTTGGATGTAGGTGGAGTTTAGCATGGCATCATCTAAAACTAAAAAGGTGTTGTAGCTTTGTAAAAAGATGATATTTAATAATCCATCAGGTCTGACTCTTTGCTCTTTTTTTATAAGTCTTTGCTGATTGTCATAGGAAACTGTATAAAAACTCTTTATTGGAACTTGTTGGTTGCCACTAAGGGCGATCATCCCTTGATTTTGAATGATAACGCTCCCGTCACCTAGCTGTATCTGATTGCCATTGCTTTGAAAATAGGTATTAGCTGAGAAATACTTTTGTCTATATCGCTCTCCTGTGGTTATATCAAGATTGCTAAATAGCGCTACGGTAGGAAAGATATTGAGCATTCTATGAGGAAGATAGAGAAACACATCCCGTGTCTTTTTGGTTTTTGAGATATCTATAGATGAGAGATCTTGTAAAAAGTTATTTGGATTACTGTAGCCATACTCTTTACTCATCAAAGCTATTGATTCTCCTGTTTTTCTCTCATTGAACTGCTTTTCAGTAAATTCAACCTCAAGCCTCGCCATTTTTGCTGCTACTTCTTGATCAGGAGTTGTTAGAATTAAACTAGGAGCAAAATTTTGATGTCCGTCATGTTTGCCGCCATCTACCAAGGTTTTAACATCGGCGTAGTATCTAATTGGAAATCCATAATCCCACCAAGTAACAGCATAATCTTCACTAGATGCTCTTTTGCCCAAATCATCTAAAACAGCTACTTCTTGCTTATTAAAGACTGTTGGCACCTTATACTCTGCAATGTGCTTAAGATTTGGATAGAGAATAGCCACAGTGGCTAGTGTCATAAAGAGATACTTACCATATCCTTTTATAAAGCCACCAAGATAGACAATTAAAAAAGCTACTCCTAACGCCATTGCAGGCACAGCATACACTGTAAATCTAAGACCACTATTGTAAGCTAAAAACCCTAGTCCAACCATTGGAAGAGCTACAATCATCTTTGGATACTTTACAAGTAAAAGCAAAAAACCTAGAATGCTTACCACAAAAGTAACTGTATGACCACTGATTCTATTGGCAAAAAGCTCAAAAGGAATCGCTCCAGCCTCTCTTACAGTTTGTATCACATTAAAAAACTGCAGTTGCATATCCGCAGCCACTATTTCTCTAAAAACATACTGCTCTAATTTTGTAAGAATTGGAGCGAGGGCCCCACTAAAAATCATATATAGCAGTACTGCCCCTAAAAGTGGAAACACAAATTTTTCGACTCTCTCTTTTCCAAAATGAAAAAAAGCGAACAGAGCAAAAATGACAAGAAATTTTGCTACAAATGTATGCAAATACGCTGCCGCTAAAATAAACAGTACAAGCTTATAATTGAAAATATTTTTTCTATCAAAAATAAGAGTGTAGAGAAAAACAGCTCCACTCATAGCTAAAATAAGTGAGTAGCTCCCGCCATAGTACCATCGATACCCAATAATCAAGAGCGATGTCAGAAGCAAATATCTGTTTTTATTATCGGTAAGACAGAGCAGTATTCCCCAAAGAATCAATGTGGGAAAAACAACAACTAAAAGATCTGTATCAAAATAGCCTATCATTGTGCGGTTATAGTAGCTCCATGCAATGCCAGCTAAAAGCGCTGCAATAAAACCCATCTTTGTCTGTTTAAGGGCGT
>JAABTA010000041.1 GCA_011390075.1 Helicobacteraceae bacterium
TCTCCCATTGTTTTAAGATATTTTGGATTTTCAAAAGTGACAATCTTAAGCTGGGCTAAAGCTCCCTCTTCTGTGAGGGTTTCGCTATTTTTGGTAAAGATATTCCCGTCACTGGTTATATTAATGTTTTGTCCATTTGAAACAGTGATAGGCGTATCTTCTGCCGACATAAGAGGATGCCCCTCACTGTTGACAATCACTCCGTTTTCATTGAGCGTAAAGTTGCCATCTCGTGTGTATTTGATACCTGTTGGTGTCTCGATAGCAAAGTAGAGCTCTTTTTGTTGGAAGGCAATATCAAGCTTATTGCCAGTTTCGACAACTGTTCCTTCGCTTTGGTCTGTGTACTCTTCGACTATTTGAGGTACTCTGACCATGGAGCGGTTAAGAAACTTACTTCCCTCTTTTGTGTGATTATCCAGTGGCAAATCATCGCGGGATTCTTTAAAAAGTCGCATAAAATCCCCAATAACCACATCATCTCTTTTAAAACCATTGGTATTGAGATTGGCTAAGTTGTTGGAGACTACATCGAGTCTATTAAATTGTGTCACCATACCACCGGTATTGGAGTAGAAACCAGTTTGCATATACACCTCTTTTTTTAAATCTTGTACTACTTAAGCTAAAACCGTTCCAAAAAGTGCTGACAAGTGTTGGTTATTTAACTGTTGGAAAAATAACAGCTCTGATCAATACAGGCTTTGTTGGAACTAAGAAGGATCTTTTCACAATTTTTTACCCAACCTTGTTATAATCAGAGAGTAACAATACAAACATTCTCTAAAAGTGCACAAAATGTCCAATAATAGCTTTGAAAAAGATCTTTTATACAACAGCCCAACCACCATCTTTAATCTTGATAAAAATGGTGTTTTTTTAGACTATATTCCATCAAGAAAGATGCGTACCTATGTCCCGAGTGAAGAATTTTTAGGAAAGAGGATTCAAGATGTTTTTCCAAAAGAACTCTCAGATAAATTCAACAGCGCTTTGCAAGAGATCTTAGAGGACGACAAAGAGCCTCAAGTGATCTACTCTTTAGAAGAAGATGGAGAGATAAAACACTATAAAGCGGAGCTTAGTTTAGGCAGTAGTGATAATATTGTTGTGTTTGTTGATAATATTACAGATCTTGTTGTTGCAAAAGAGTCTGTTCGTAAGCACAAAGGCAATGTAGAGTATCTTGTTAAAATTATTGATAACTCCAGCGATGAGATCTTGCTTTTGGACATTGATAGCCAAAGAGTTATCTATGCCAATGCTAAACTTTTACACTCTACAGGATATGTATTAGAGGAGATACAAGGAATGTATCACGCTCAGCTTGTGAGTGGACTGAGCCTCTCTTTATTGCAAAAAGATATTGCACAAGGATTGGTAGAGAGAAACTACTATCAGTTCCAAAGAGTAAAAAAAAATAGAGAGAAATACTATGTGGAAGCGAAGTTTAAAAAGCTAGAGAGGGATTCACATGTTCTTGTCTGCATTGCTGAGGACTTAACTGAACAAAAGTTTCTACACGCTCTTTTAAAAAGGAGCGAAAGCAAATATGAGCTCTTTTTTAATAATGCTGGGCTCTCTATTGTAACCACTGACCTTGCGTTTAATATTGTTGATTTTAATAAAGAGTTTGAGAAACTGTGCCAATTTCCCAAAAGTGAGATCTACTCACTCAATCTAGACACCCTTTTACAACAACAGCTTCAATTCTTTGGTAGTTTAATTCAAAACAGAAGATTTCAAGGCAAAATTACAACCTATACCAAAGAGTCAGTGAGTGTCTCTGTGACATTTACCCAATTAACATTTGATGAGGAGTCTCTCTATCAATTTATTATCTCCGATATCTCAAATGTAGAAAAACTTAAAAGTGAGATAGAGCTTTTAAAAGAGCGTTTTGAACTTGCTATTGAAAACAGTGCCCTTGGTCTGTGGGATTGGGATCTAAGAAGTAATAAGGTCTATTACTCAAAACAGCTAAAAGGAATGCTAGGATTTAAACAAAGCGATCTTGTAAGTACTCCAGAGGCTCTGTACACCCTTGTGCATCCTGATGATAAAGAAAAATTTACAAAAGAGGTAGAGAAAAACATAGAGAGAAAAACAAAATATTATGAGCTGGAACTTAGGTTTAGGACTAAAACAGGTGAGTATAAGTGGATTTTAGACAGAGGTAAAACCCTGTTTCAAGAAGACAAGCCTATAAGAATGGTGGGCACTCACACAGATATTGATAAAAGAAAAAGAGCCGAAGAGAAGATTATTGAAAAGGATAAAGTCATCCTCATCCAGTCAAGACAGGCTGCAATGGGAGAGATGATTAGTATGATTGCCCATCAATGGAGGCAGCCAATTTCTAGTATCTCTATGGCTGTGAATAATCTTTTGGTTGATATTGCTCTTGATCAGTGCAATGTAGATGAGACGAAAAAAAGTTTAGAAAATATTAATCAACTTGTTGAGTATCTCTCAAAAACCATTAGCGATTTTAAAAACTTCTTTAGAGGAGGTAAAAAAAAGCTTGTAGATTTTGAGAGTATAGTCCAAGGTTGTCTCTCTCTTGTAGGGAGTAGTTTAATTAATAATAATATAAAATTTATTTATAATGTAAAATATGAAGACAAAATTTATGCAGATTTTAATCAGTTTATACAGATATTGCTTATCTTGATTAATAATGCAAAGGATGCTCTAGCCAATAAAGATGATTTAGATAGAAAAATAGAAGTAGAGATTGCAAAAACAAACAGTTTTGTTACTATTGCAGTTATTGATAATGGTCAAGGTGTGGATGAGACAATTAAAGATAAGATCTTTGAGCCATACTTTACAACAAAAGATGACAAGAATGGCACAGGAATTGGCCTATATATGGTAGAGAATATTGTACAAAAACACCTGAGAGGGAAAATCTTTTTAGAGGATACTCCAATAGGGGCTAAGTTTGTTGTAAAAATTCATGAGAAGTTTTTGAAAGAAGTGTAATGACAAAAGATCTAGAAAAACTCAAACGGTTTGGAAAAACGCTTACGGTTTTATATGTCGAAGATGACATTACCTTGCAAAAAGAGACAAAAGTTTTTTTGCTTAAATTTTTTAAAAAAGTTATCACTGCTGATAATGGAGCAAAAGCCCTTGAGAGATTTAAAGAGCAAGATTTTCATCTTATTGTAGCAGATGTGAAGATGCCGGTAATGGATGGACTTACCATGTGTCAAGAGATTCGCAAACTTAATAAAAAGATCCCTATTATTGTGACAACAGCTTTTGATGAGAAAGAGTTTCTTTTTAAAGCACTAGAAATTGGTGTAACAAACTATCTCTTAAAACCAATAGAGCACAAGATCTTTATTCTTACTTTAGTGAAAACCCTTAAAGAGAATTTTTTAGAAAAAAGAGTGGAGGAGTTAAACGCTCTTTTAAAAAATATTATCAACTACCAAAAAAATATGCTTGTAGTGGTTAAAGAGACAAAAATTGTTTTAGCCAATAGGCAATTTTTGGAATTTTTTTCCTTGCACTCTCTTCACGAAGCACAGATACGACAAAAAAGCCTAGGTCTAAGTTTTATTCAAGAGGATGGATTTTTCTATCCAGAACACCCATTGGAGTGGATAAACGAGATGACAAAACTCAAAAGCTGTAAGGTAAAAATCTACTCTAATAAAGAGAAGGAGGAGATTGTTTGTATGGTTGAGATTACCCCACTGCCTAGCAAAGAGTGTCTTATCTCTTTAGCAGATGTGACAAAGATCTTAAAAGAGGACAAAAAAATACAAGATGACGCTTCGATGGATCCTCTCACCAATACCTATAATGGCTATAAATTTACAGAGCTTGTAGAGAGTTTTATCAAGCACTATGACCTCAAAGATGATGGAACAATTATCTTCATACGGGTAGATAATTACAAGTATCTTAAAGAGATCTATGGCTACAAAGAGGCCAATGGCTATTTGAAAAAACTCTCAGATGTGCTTAGGTTTGCTATAACACCCGATATAGTTCTTTCGCGGTTTGATGATAAAAGTTTTGCTCTTTTAAATGAACAGAGCCTTTTTGAGAGCCTAGAACTGATACAAAAAATTAAAAAGCTTCTTGCCGAAGATACCACAATCAATCAAGAGGTGCGCTTAAGTTTTAGTGGGACAAAAATCGGAAAGAACGATAGTGTCTCCTCGCTCATCTCAAAAAGTGATAAATACCTCTACCTTGCCAAAGAGAGTGTTGAAAATGACACTATAACCGATGCAGATAGTGAGACAACATTTGAAACAAGTGGGGAATCAAAAGATATTCTAAGACTGCTTAAAGGGGCAATGACTAAGAGAAATCCTATTAAGGTCTTTAATCTCTATAAAGGACTCTCTGTCTCTTCAGAAGGACAGATAGATTTTGTGGGAGAGGACTCAGTGGGAGTTATTTTAGGAAAAAGTCAGCTCTTAGCCCTAGAGTATGAAAAAGAGGGCTATATCTACAGCACAAATTTTTCCAGTGTGATTAAAGCAAAAGTGGAAAAAATTGACTGGAGCCATCACCGATGCTTTTTTTCTCTATTTAAAAGAGCCCCAACTTCCCCTGTACATAGAAAATGTATACGGGTAATCCCTAGAAGCGCAACACCTGTGACGCTTTTGTATGACAATGAGACTATTCAGGGAAATATTTTGGATATTTCAAAAAACTCTCTTGCTATAAAAATCACAGGAGATGCCACATTGCCTAAAGAACAAGAGATAGAACTTCTCTTTTCTCTTGTGGCCGGTGTCAGAGATATAGCAATGAGTGTCCATGGGAAATTGAAGTTGATGATTGAAAATCCAAATTGGAAAAAGGTTGTGATAGATCTCTATCCTGATAGAGAGAGTGAAAAAAAACTTTCCATCTACATTACAACAAGACAGATGGAAATTGTTAGAGAGTTTAAAAAAAAGAGTGAACAATGAAAAACAAGGTTGCGAGGGCACTCCGCCGAGGAGCTCCTTTTGCCACTTGTTGGAAAAGGAGATTTATAGATGAATAGAAAATTAGGTGAAGTTATTTTTGACCAAGAGGGAGTGCAAGTTGTTGTTTTTAGTATAGAAAATGAGGCCAATGGTCTTGATATTATCTCTACAAACCAGTATCTTATTATTAATAGCAATAGAGGTTTTTTAATTGATCCAGGAGGCATGGTCTTAGCCCAAGATCTTGCCGATGCTGTGGGGCATTTTATACCAATAGAAAATCTAGAGTATATCTTTTTTTCTCACCAAGATCCTGATGTGCTTTCCTCTATTGAATTTTGGAGTATGGCAACCCCAGCCAAGCTCCTTGTGCCTAGTGTTTGGGAAAGATTTATCTCCCATTTTGCTATCTTAGATTTTGCAAGGGTAGTTCCAATTGAAGACGAGGGAGTGAGCCTGCAATTTGGCACAAGCCCCCTCCAGTTTATTCCTGCACACTTTCTTCATAGTCCTGGGAATCTTACTGTGTATGAGCACCACTCAAAAATACTCTTTTCCGGAGATATAGGCGCGGCTATTTTCCCCCCTGATAAACAGATGCAATATACTACAGATTTCCATTCATTTAAAGAGTTTGCGCAAGGTTTTCATCAAAGATATATGGCTGGAAACAGAGCGTGCAGGCGGTGGGTTTCTTTGGTGCAAGATCTAGAGATTGCTATGATTGCCCCACAACATGGAGCAATTTATAAAGAGAAGGCTGTCAAAGAGTTTTTAGAGTGGTTTTCTAACCTTGAGTGCGGGGTAGATCTTTTGTGATAGATACTAGATGTTAGTGCATATTTGTTGCAGTGTTGATAGCTCTTATTTTCTAAAAAAACTCCAAGAGAAGCTAGGGAGTGAAAAAATTATTGGCTACTTTTATGACCCAAATATTCATCCATATAGTGAATATTACCTCAGAATGCTTGATGCTAAGAGATCTTGTGAAAAATTAGCCATAGAGTTTATTGAGGGCGAGTACGACTATGAAAATTGGATCTTAAGCGTCAAGGGATTAGAAGCAGAACCAGAGGACTCCATTAGGTGCAAAGTCTGTTTTGATAGCCGCCTAGAAGCCAGCGCAAAAAAAGCTAAAGCACTAGGAGAAACAAAGATGACAACAACACTTTTAATGAGCCCTAAAAAAGATTTTAAGAAGCTAGAAAAGAGTGCTGAGCATGTCCAGAGTCAATTTGGTGTGGAGTTTGCTTTTTTTGATTTTAGAAAAAATGGAGGCACTCAGGCGCAATTTCTCCTAGCAAAAGAGGAACATGCCTATAGACAAAACTATTGTGGCTGTCTTTATGGATTGAGTGCGCAAAGAGAGAAACAAAACAGAAGTGCCAATGAGCTCTACTCTGACAGTAATGCTTTGTGTTATCCTAACTCTATTCAAGAGAGGATGGAAGTTTTTGCCACAAGAGACAGATTGGAACAAGAGCAAAAAAAGTATAAGATCTCTAAAAGAAATATACTCAATTATAGACTTTTATGGGGGAGGGTGTCTCAAGAAAAAAAAGTTTTAGACGCACTTTTTTTGCCATATTCCTACTCCAAACAGAAAAAATTTAGTGTCTCTGAAGGGGATAATGAAAAAGCCTTTTTGTTTTCAGCCAAAGAGATAGGCATAGAGTTTTTAGATCTTAAACATTATAGTTTTGAAAAGCTTGTGGCGTTAAGAGAGAAATTAGGATTTAAAAGTTTTGATGTAAGTGTTGTTATTATTTTAGAGAGAGTGAACAGTAAAAAGTACAAGATAGAGCTTACAAGTGAGATCTTTACTGATACACAACAGATAATAGAGGAGAGAGATGGAGAATAATAGAGTGCTCAAAGAGATACAAGAGGCGTTTAATCTTAAAGATTTGACAATGGTGCTTATCTATAAAAAGGCAGATGAGACAATCACAAAAGAGGATGCTTTAGATGTGTTAAAAGATCCCAGTGAAGATGGATTTGTGCGTTTAAATGATGAGGGTTTGTCTCTGTTTTTAGATGGTTTTATTATCTACAAAAGAGGGGAGATTCAACACAGAGGAGTTGAGGGTGCGCTTACTAATAATAAGATCGTAAAAAAGCTTCGAGTGGCTTGTAATTATAAAGATGAGGATATGATTCAAGCCTTTAAAAGAGGTGGCAAAGATCTAAAAAAAAGCGAACTTTCCGCCTTTTTTAGAAGAGAGGATCACAAAAACTATAAAGAACTAAGAGACAAATATCTCCTCTTCTTTTTGCGAGGAATCAAAGAGTAGCCTTTTTTATAACATATTGGATAAAATAGTGCAAAATAGTTACAAACTGTTAATAATCTAAGGAAGAGTATGATTGATGTTGTAGAAATTCAGGGGATTTTGCCCCATAGATATCCATTTTTATTAGTCGATAGAGTTGAATCAATTGAAGATGGCTCTGTAATTCGTGCTTATAAAAATGTTTCTATCTCTGAGCCAGTTTTTGAAGGGCACTTTCCTGGCCATCCTATCTATC
>JAABTA010000042.1 GCA_011390075.1 Helicobacteraceae bacterium
TTAAGTCCTCGTCAATTTCTATGGTAGCTTTGCCATCATTGGAGTATTTATAGGCATTATCAACAAGATTTTTAAGAGCCAAAGAGAAGAGCTCAAAATCCACAAAGACTCTCTCGTTGGTAATGGTGTGCTCGATACTGCCTTTATCGACAAGAAGGAGCCGCTCCACATTGTGGATAATCTCTATAAGTGGGTACTCTTTGAGCATTGGGTGGATATTTCCTGAGGTGATTTTTTCGATATTGAGAAGTTCTTTAATGAGGGTATCTAGGCGTTTAAAAACCCCTTGAAGGGTTGTGTTCTTTTTGGGGCTATCGGGAAGTTCTAGTGCTATCATTCCCTTTGCGAGAGGGGTTTTGAGCTCATGAGCTGCGTTTCGCAAAAAGAGCATCCTGCCATCCATAAGTGATTTAATCTTTTGAATAGAGGAGTTAAAAGAGTTTGCCAAATTGCCTATCTCATCTTCTCTTTGACTGCTTGTATCCACAGAAAAATCCCCCAAACCAAACTGTTTGACTTTTTGTTCTAGCGCTCTAATAGGGGCAACACTTCTGTAGATACTGATATAAAAAAGAGAGAGCATAAAAAGAGCAAAGAGATAACCAGCAATAAGAATTTGCCGTGTTTTATCCTCGACTCTAATGTCTTGGAGCATGATATTTTGATTCTCTGTTTTGATGGCATACTCTTTACCCTTATTGGTCTGAAAAACCCCTAGGTAGTAGCGAGGAATAGGCACAGAGATAATCTTTCGTTTATCAACTTCTTGGATATGCTCTGTATTGTAGACAATTTTAAGATCCATAAGTAAAAGATCTTTTTCTGGGAGAGGTTTTCGCTCTCTGTACGCCTCTCTTAAAAACTGGGCAGCTTTATCAAAACGGAGTTTGGTGAGATACTCCTCTCTGTAATCAATTCTGCTATAGATAAGATAGGTGGCAATAGAGATAATAACAACACCCAAAAGAAACAGCATATTAAGCTTAGCCACTAAAGAGAGAGATCTCATTGAAAACTTTGGACTAAATTTTGCACTACTAAATTCCAGCCATCGACCATGATAAAGAGAATTATCTTAAAGGGCAGAGATATCATCACAGGTGGCAACATCATCATACCCATAGACATAAGCACAGAAGAGACTACCATATCAATAACCAAAAATGGCAGATACAGTAAAAATCCTATTTCAAAAGCGGTTTTAAGCTCACTAATCATAAAAGCTGGGAGCAAGGTGGTAAGGGCAATCTCACTGGCATCTTGCAAGTTCTCTTGCCCTCTAATGCGCAAAAACAGAGCCAGATCTTTCTCTCTTGTGTTTCTAATCATAAACTCTTTAAAAGGGGCAATACCCTTCTCAAACGCCTCTTCGTAACCAATCTCCTCTTCCATATAAGGGATAATTGCCTCTTGGTAGGATTTTGTAGCGGCCGGTTCCATAATAAAAAAGGTGAGAATAAGCGCCATAGAGATAAGCACATTGTTTGGTGGCATCTGCTGTGTTCCAAGGGCTGTTCGCAAAAATGAGAAGACAATCAAAATTCTTGTAAAGCTTGTCATCATCATGATAAGACTAGGGGCAAGCACAAGAAGGGTGACAATGATCATAATATTAAGGGTCTGAACCAACTGGGTAGGATTGTCTGGGGCGTTGATACTTAGATCTATGGTTGGAACCTGTACGACCTCAGGAAATAGAGGCACAGCAAGGAGCAGGAAAAAGAAAACTTGAAAGAGTTTCATCTATAAATCTCCATTTCCAACAAGTGGCAAAAGGAGCTCCTCGGCAGAGTGCCCTCGCGACCTTGTCGCTCTTATGAAACCCTCATGATTTTTATATCTGTTTGTGTTTTTGAAACATGAGGGTTTCATCTACTGATCCAGCACAGTTGTTTTTGTTGTGTCTTTATCATTTTTATCTTTACCAATAAACTGAATATCCACTCTTCTATTTTCTGCTCTTCCTTGTTCAGTTCCATTGGTTACTATTGGTTTAAACTGTGCATGGCCAGAAGCTGTTATTCTTGAGGGCTTGACATCTCTATCTATGAGCACCTTTGTCACAGTAACAGCTCTTGCGGTAGAGAGCTCCCATTTGCCATTAAAAGCACTGCTAGCAGGAAGAGGTTGATCGTCTGTATGGCCACTGACAATCACATCTATATCTTGTGGCATGTTGTTAATCATCATAGCCACCCTTTTAAGAAACAGCAAGGAGTCTGCGTTGTGAAGCTCTGCGCTTCCTTGTCTAAATAGAAGTCCCGCTGGCATGCGTATGATAAAGCCATCTTGTGCGTCTTGGACAGAAACAGACTCCTCTCCGCCGTGTTCTCTAATAATCTCATTAAACTCCGAAACTGTTACTGTCACACGATTGACTACCTCGTCTGTCTCTTGTTCGTTGACAATAGGTGTGGCAAGTTGAATTCTTTTAGGGCTCACCTCAGTCATGGTGCCACCCTCTAAAACACTCATTGCCATATTTAAAGAGCCAATAGCTTCGTTCACCTTTTTTCTATCCATGGTAGACATTGAGAGTAGAAGAATAAAAAAGACCAAAAGCAAAGACATAAGATCTGCAAATTGCTGGAGCCATCCTGGTAGACATCTGGGACATTTCGGACAATCTGCCATTACGCTTTTCCTCTAAGTCTATTCAAACTGAGTCGTTCTCTCTTTTGGTGGGAGATATGCCATCAATTTTGCCTCTAGCGTTCTTGGATTATCTCCAGCCTGAATGGACATAATCCCCTCTAAAATGAGTTTTTTTACATTCTGTTCATCCATACTTCTAATAGACAAAACATTAGAAGCAGGAGTCGCAACAAGAGTACCAATCAAAGATCCATACAAAGTGGTTAAAAGGGCAACTGCCATCGCTGGACCAATAGAGGATGGATCGTTCATATTTACAAGCATCGCAACAAGCCCAACAAGGGTACCAGCCATACCAAAAGCACCTGCATAAGTCCCCCAGTTTTCTATCATTCTTGCATTATCACCGTGTCGTTCTGCCATTTTGTTTACATCTATTTCTAAAAGGGCTTTAATAACATCTGGCTCGTTTCCATCAACAGCCATGGCAAGCCCCTTTTGTAAAAATTCATTGGTTTCATTATTGACATCACCTTCTAAAGCTAAGATCCCATCTCTTCTCGCTTTTTGTGCATAATCAACAAGTTTTCCAATGATTTCTGGAATATCAAAAGTTTGAGGTTTAAAGGATTTTCCAATCAGTTTCCCAAAGAGTTTAAACTGCTCCATCTTGAAACCATACATAACAGCACCGATAGAACCACCGATTACAATAAGGGTTGACTGTGTATCCGCATAGGGCGCGATACCAACACCAAGTGCCATTGCTGCAAGGATCATACCCCACATCATTACTGAACCGATTAAGCTACCTAAATCCATAGTTCCCCTGAAATAAAAAAGATTTGTATATAATAATACTTTTAGTGTTAAAAAGTAATAAACTTAAAGTAGGTAAAGCATGAACTATTCCATTATAATCCTAGCCGCAGGGCAGGGAACACGGATGAGATCCCAAACACCAAAGGTGCTTCACAAACTATGTGGAAAGCCAATGATACACCACATCATCAAAGAAGCAAAGAAGCTCACAGAGGACATAACAGTCGTTCTTTTCCATAAAAAAGAGCTCATAGAGAGTTATATTCAAAATAATTTCCAAGGCATACAAATAGTAACACAAGACCACGATAATTTTCCTGGTACAGGAGGCGCTATTATGCATATTACTCCCAAAGAGCAAAGAGTAGTTGTTCTAAATGGGGATATGCCTTTGGTGACTAGCCAAGACATAGAGAAACTTGGAAGCAGTGACGCCGATGTGGCAATTACTACCTTAAAGATGGATAATCCTGATGGTTATGGCAGAGTTGTTACAGATAGTGAAAAGGTTTTAAAAATTGTAGAACAAAAAGATGCTAGCCAAGAGGAGAAAGCCCTTAGGTTGGTCAATGCTGGTGTCTACTCTTTTGATAGAGAGTTTATGTTGGATGCTTTAACAAAAATTGACAATAACAATAACCAAAAAGAGTACTACATCACAGATCTTGTCAGTATTGCTGTGGCAAATGGCAAAAGTGTTAAATCAGTCCTTGGGGACATTAAGAGTTTTTCTGGGGTTAACTCCAAACTTCAACTCTCAGAATTAGAGGAGTTTATGTGTGAAAGAATTAATAGCGAACATATGAAAAACGGTGTTACCATAAGACTTCCTAAAACAGTGATGATAGAAGAGGGTGTAGAATTTATTGGAGAGTGTGAGGTTGAAAGTGGCTGTGTTTTAAAAGGAGAGAGTATTATCGAAAACTCTACTATCTATGCAAATTCTGTGGTAGAGGATGCCACTATCGTAGATTCCACCGTTGGGCCAATGGCGAGAGTGCGACCAAAATCTAAATTACTCAGTTCTCATATTGGCAATTTTGTTGAGACAAAAAAGAGCACTTTAAAAGGAGCTAAGGCTGGGCATTTAAGCTACCTAGGAGACGCTACTATTGACGAGGGAAGCAATATTGGCGCTGGCACAATTACTTGCAACTATGACGGTAAAGGCAAACATCAAACGATTATTGGTAAAAATGTTTTTATTGGGAGCGATACCCAACTGGTTGCCCCTGTGACTTTGCACGATAATACAATAGTTGCAGCTGGCACCACTGTGACAGCTGATGTTAAGGAGGGGGCTTTGGTAATTTCAAGAACGCCACAAAAAATAGTCGGTGGATTTTTTAAGAAGTTTTTTCAATGATAGAGCGCCTGCCTACAGATCTTCTCTCTGGAAAAAAGGTGCTTTTAGGGGTTACTGGAAGTATCTCTGCGTATAAGTCTTGTGATATTGCTAGAAGCCTTATCAAACGAGGGGCGCAGGTGCGAGTGGTGATGACACCTTCGGCGCTAAAGTTTGTCTCCTCTTTGACTTTTGAGGCGCTAACAGGCGAGAAGGTGCTGTTAGACTCCAATGAGGATTGGAGCAGTGATCACAATCACATTGGCATTGGAAAGTGGGCAGATATTTTTGTGATTGCCCCTGCAAGTGCGAATACAATTAACAAACTAGGCAATGGGATGGCTGATACTATTCTTTTAAGCACAGCCCTTGCCTTTACAAAGAGAAAGCTTATAGCCCCTGCTGCTAATACGAATATGCTCAAAAATCCCCTGACAGAAGCCACTATGAAACTGATGAGCTTGAGTGGTTTTGCGTTTATCAAACCTATCAAGGGTCTCTTAGCCTGCAAGGATGAGGGAGAGGGGAAACTAGAAGAGACAGAAGAGATCTTTTATCAAATTGCTAGAGAGCTTTTGCAAGAGGAGTACTTTACCTATAGAGGCGTTGTGCTCACAGGAGGTGGCACACGGGAAAAAATTGACGATGTGCGGTTTCTCTCAAACTTTTCCAGTGGAAAAATGGCAGATGCTCTTGCTCTTTGCGCCTATCTATTGGGGGCAGATGTTTTTTATATCCGCACAACACAAACAAAACTTCCAAAGGGAATACGGACCATAGAGGTAGCTAGTAGCCAAGAGATGCAGAGCTATCTAGAAGAAGCTATAAGAGAGTCAAAAAAAGGGGTTTTAAAAAAAGCCGATCTCATAGACAATCAGAGCAAAAGCCAGCTCATACAGAAAAAGCCCTATTTTTTTAGTGTTGCTGCTGTGAGTGATTATGTGGCAAAATTTCCACAAAATGGAAAGTTAAAAAAAGAGATGCTTGGTAAAGAGTGGAGTTTAGAGCTGATCCAAAATAGAGATCTTTTAGCCCAAAGCAACAAGCATGAAATTTATACCATTGGCTTTAAGGCAGAATTTGACCAAGAAAATGCTTTTGATAATGGGCAAAATATGTTACAGTCTAAGAGATTAGATGCTGTATGTTTAAATATATTAGGTGACACTGTTAACTTTGGAGATGAAAAGACTCAAATGAGCCTTCTTTTCAAAGAAAAAACTATTGAGCTAGAACACACCTCAAAAATAGATACAGCTTTTAAGATCTTGCGCACCATGAAAGAGAATCATGACTCCTAAACATATAGCAATTATAATGGATGGCAATGGAAGATGGGCAAAAAAACAGGGCTTTCTTAAAAGAATCAAAGGGCACGATAAGGGGGCAGAAGTAGTCAGGGAGATTACAACCCATTGTGGCAAAATAGGCATTGAGTATCTTACTCTGTATGCCTTTAGTACCGAAAATTGGAAACGACCTAAAGAGGAGGTTGCTCACCTCATGAAGATGCTAGACTCGTTTTTAAAAACGGAGCTTCCCACCTATTTAGAGAATAACATTCGCCTTGAAACAATAGGAGATCTGAGCAAACTCTCAGATACACTCCAAAAAAGAATTGCTTTTACTAAAGAACAGACCAAAAACAACACAGGACTCACACAGGTGTTGGCTCTTAATTATGGCTCAAGAGATGAGATTGTAAGGGCGTGTAGAAAGCTTTGCCAGAGCCAGCAAGAGATCACAGAAGCGAGCTTGGAGAGCTGTTTGGATAGTGCGGGCTTTAGTGAGGTGGATATGCTTATTAGAACGAGTGGAGAACAGAGAGTCTCTAACTACCTTTTGTGGCAGTGTGCTTACGCTGAAATCTTTTTTACTCCCACCCTATGGCCAGACTTTTCTCCCTGGGAGCTTGATGAGCTTATTAAGGAGTTTCAAACAAGAGAGAGAAGGTTTGGTGGACTTTGATAGAGTTTCTTATTCAGTTGGGATTTATATTTGCCATTGGGGTCTCTTTTGGATCTTTTGCCAATGTGCTTATCTATAGAATTCCAAAAGGGGAGTCTATTACTAAAGGTCGCTCTGCTTGTCCTTTTTGTAAAGAGAAAATCCCTTTTTATCATAACATCCCGATTATCTCCTATTTTATTCTAGGAGGCACAAGCAAATGTTGCAATAAAAGCATCTCTCCTGCATATCCTATTGTGGAGTTTCTAGGTGGGATTATTTTTTCTTTTGTCTTTTTTAAGGTAGGGCTTTCTGTTGATACTTTTTTAGTTGGGACTGTTTTTACTCTTTTGTTAGTGCTCTCTATTATCGATATTAAAGAGCTTGTTGCTTATGACAGCCTTAATCTAGCAGCTCTGACGGTTGCCCTTTTTGTCTATGGAAACTTTTTTGAGAATATCCAGAGTGCTTTGTTTGTAGGTGGGGCTTTGGCATTTTTGAGATTTTATCTCTCTTTTATTCTTAAAAAAGAGGCAATGGGTGAGGCAGATGTTATCATTGGTGGCACCATGGGGGCGCTTTTAGGAACCAAATTAGCGTTGGTAGCTATTTTTGTTAGTGCCTTTATTGCTCTTCCTATTGTTTTGGTTCTTGTCTATATTCTCAAAAAAGATCCAGAAGTACCCTTTATTCCCTTTTTAGCCCTAGCGACCTTTTTAGTTTTTCTTTTAGATACACAATTTCACCA
>JAABTA010000043.1 GCA_011390075.1 Helicobacteraceae bacterium
CTATCGATAAACTAGGCTGGAACATGGATGATGTCTGTGTTGTTTCTGGTATTGGATGTTCTGGTAGATTTTCATCTTATATTAACTGTAATACTGTTCATACAACCCACGGAAGAGCTGTGGCTTATGCAACGGGTGTAAAACTAGCAAATCCTGAGAAAAAGGTCATTGTTGTAACTGGTGATGGCGATGGTCTTGCTATTGGTGGTAACCACACAATTCATGGATGTAGAAGAAACATGGATCTTAATCATATTGTGATTAATAACTTTATCTATGGTTTAACAAACTCTCAAACATCTCCTACAACTCCAAAAGGAATGTGGACAGTAACTGCCCAATATGGCAATATTGATCCAACTTTTGATGCGTGTAAATTAGCAGAAGCTTCTGGCGCTAGTTTTGTTGCTAGAGAGTCTGTCAATGATCCTAAAAAGCTTGAGAAGATGTTTGTAGAGGGCTTTAAACATAAAGGCTACAGCTTCTTTGATACATTTAGTAACTGCCATATTAACCTTGGTAGAAAAAATAAGATGGGTGAAGCCAACACCAATCTTAAGTGGATTGATGAGATGACTCTTCCTAAGAAGAAGTTCGACGAGCTTCCTGAAGAAGAGAAGGCGGCAAAGTTCCCTACAGGTATTCTAAGACAAGTTGAAGAACCTGAATATTGTGATCTGTACGATAAAGTTATCGAAGCAGCGCAAAATAAAACAACTGTAAAACTGTAAGGAGCGACTAGATGAGAAATCAAATTAGATTTACCGGTGTTGGTGGTCAAGGCGTTATCCTTGGTGGTGAGATTCTAGCTGCTGCAAAAATTAGAGAAGGTGGGTATGGAGTCAAAGCTGCTACCTATACTTCTCAAGTAAGAGGCGGACCTACAAAAGTTGATATTTTATTAGATGACCATGAAATTCTTTTTCCTTATGCTAATGAGGGTGAAATTGAGTTTATGCTCTCTACAGCCCAAGTAAGTTTTGATCAGTTCAAAGATGGCGTGAAAGAGGGTGGCATTATTGTTATTGAGCCAAATCTTGTACAAGCTAGTGATGAGGACAGAAAAAGATGGAAAATTTTTGAAATTCCTATTATTACAATTGCTAAAGAGGAAGTTGGCAATGTTGTAACACAGTCAGTTGTTGCACTTGCTATTGCTTACTATATGACAAAGGTAATTGATAGAGAGCTTCTTCTTGAGACAATGATCTCTAAAGTTCCACCTAAGGTTGTGGATTTGAATAAAAAAGCTTTTGATATTGGCGAAAAGTACGCTAAACAAGCTTTAGGGGAGTAAGTTACTCCTCTTGTAATCCTGCTTGAGCCAGAGTATGTTTTGCTACATACTCTGGTCTTTATACCTCTTATATTTTAAATCTCTCTAATTGCTGATTAAGTGTCTGTGTCATGTTGCTCAGATGTTGTGATGCTTCGGCTATCTCTTCAATACTTCTAGCATTACTAGCTGTAATAGTATTGACATCCTCTACGCTTTTAATAATCTCTTTAGCAGCTTGTGTTGTTTTTTCTGCGCGCTTAAGAGAGGACTCTGCTTCTCTTACGGCAGATTCCATGACTTCTGAAGTTTTATTAATAAGCCCCTCAACATTGACAGAAGCACTAGAAAGATCTTGAATATCTTTTGCATTTTGGTTCATCTGCGTGCCTGTATCAATAATGGATTGTACGATAATACTAATGGTGGAGTTTATCTCTGTGAGACTTTTTTGGGTTCTCTCTGCAAGTTTACGCACCTCGTCAGCTACAACAGCAAAGCCTCTTCCGTGCTCTCCTGCTCTTGCCGCTTCTATGGCAGCATTTAATGCAAGTAAGTTGGTTTGTTCTGCAATGTCACTAATCACAGTGAGCACACCCTTGACCTGCTCGGCATCTTGTGAGAGCTGGGCTAATGTCTCTGCAAGCTCATTTTCTCTCTCTGCACTTCTGTGGATATCTTCTACCATGGTAAGCACAGTGGATTTGGCTTGTATTAGATCACTATTAGCATCAATGAGGGTCTCTTTTGTTCGTACAGAGTCTTTGACCGTATCTTCTAAAGAGACAGCAACATTTTTGCCTTTGCTGTGGGCATTTTCTATAAGCTGGTTTGATTCTTCTGCTCTTTGTCCAACACTATGGGTCGTGCCACTGAGCTCTGTGGAGATAGACATATTCTCTGTTGAAGATTTGTGGGCATCTTCGATGATATCGTGGACCTTTTGGATAAACTCATTCATATATTGAGAGCTCTCACCAATCTCGTCTTTTGAATAGATTGGAAGTCTAATAGTAAGATCTCCGCCTTGTGCGCTGAGAGATTTCATTGTCTCTTTGAGGGAGCTTATTGGTTTTAAGATTGCACTGTTTGTAGTAATAACGGTGAGTACAATAGCAATAAAAAGGACAACAGCTGTGGCTAAAATATTGCTAAAAGTACTAGAGGAGATCTCTTCTTCTCCTTTCTCTCTCATTGCATTAATATCGCTTTGAATGTCATCAATATAGACACCGGTTCCAATAATCCATCCCCATGGTTTAAAGAGTTCTATGTAAGAGATCTTATCTTGTGGTGTGTCAAATCCAGGTTTTGGCCATTGGTAGTCAACAAATCCTTTTCCATTATTTTTTGCTTCTTTAACCATCTCCATAAAAAGGGCTTTTCCGTTTGGATCTTTTGCCTCGCCAATATATTTTCCATCTAGTTCTGGTTTGATTGGGTGCATAACCATATTTGGCTTTAAATCATTAATCCAGAAGTAGTTATTCCCATCCTCTCCAAATCTCATAGCGGCAATAGTCTTTTTAGCCTCTTCTTGGATCTGACTTGTCACATTGTCAACATACGCCCCCGTACCAATAATCCAGCCGAGTGGTTCAAATACAGCAACATACGAGATCTTGTCTTGAGGGGTCTCAAAACCTGGCTTTTCCCACTGATAATCCACAAAGCCTTCTCCATCACTCTTTACCTCTTCTACCATAGCGTTAAAAAGTTTTTTTCCATTTGGATCTTGAGAGTTCCCTAAAAACACTCCATCAAGTTGCGGCTTGATTGGGTGCATAATCATTTTTGGTTCTTTGTCATTTATCCAAAAATACCCATCTTCTCCATATCGTGCATTTTTAACAATCTCTTTTAAAGAGTTAAGGAGATTGCCTTCGTTGAGCCTGTTCTTATTCTCTTCATAAAAACCTTGCAAGGCACCCATGAGTGATTGCATTTGAAGTTTAAGTTTCTCTTCTACTTCTGCCTCAATTTTTTCTTTGGATGTCCTTTCATAGAAGGATTCAATAGTTTTTATAGCAATGGCAATA
Organism: Helicobacteraceae bacterium; assembly: GCA_011390075.1. Classification (GTDB taxonomy): domain Bacteria; phylum Campylobacterota; class Campylobacteria; order Campylobacterales; family SZUA-545; genus JAABTA01. The sequence continues at coordinate 3,316 of JAABTA010000043.1, forward strand.
TTATCTTTGAGTAGTTCTTGTTTTGACTCATAGACCTTTTTTTCAAAAACCTCAATACTGTTTTCTGTAGAGGTTGTTATGCTACGGACTTGAACAATTGTTAAAACAATTGAAGACAAAAGTACAGGAAGTATGCTGAGTATCAAGACTTTCTTTACAATTGAGAGATTCTTAAACATTAAAACTCCTTATATTTAACGAGAAAATATAGCCTAATATAGTAGCAATAAAATAGCAATAAAGTTCAAAAAATGATAAACACTAAATTAATTTGAATAATACTACTATAATACAGAGATTAATAAAACTTAGGAGTTGTGAATGATTAGTAAAAAGATGGAAACAGAGTTAAATCTTCAGTTAAATAAGGAGTTCTATTCGGGATATCTCTATCTTGCAATGTCTGCGTATTGCTCAAAAAAGGGTTTTAATGGTGCAGCAAATTGGTTTTCTATACAGTATCAAGAAGAGATTGCACACGGCATGAAGCTTTTTAAATACTTAGAAGATCAAGATGCGGATATTGTATTAGAGAAAATAGAGGCTCCAAAGAGTAATTTTGACTCTTTACTCAGCGCATTTGAAGAGAGCCTAGCACACGAACAAAAAATGACAGGATGGCTGAATGAGTTAAGTGATCTCGCTATGAAAGAGAAAGACCACGCCACCTATAATCTACTACAATGGTATGTAACCGAACAGGTAGAAGAGGAAGCAACTGTGAGCGAAATTATTGACAAAATCAGGATGATTGGAGATAATGGCTATGGTCTTTATACCGTTGATCAAGAGCTAGCTCAGAGAATTTTTGTAGATCCAACAGCACAAAAATAAAGCCCTATCAAATAAAGGATACTCGTGGAATTAAAAAACTGCCAATCTCTTGATGAGATTAGAGAAGAGATAGATAAAGTTGATGATAGAATTATAGACTTACTTGTAGAACGAAGCAAGTATGTAAAACAGGCAACAAAATTTAAAAATTCTATTGAAGATGTAAAGAGTGGCGATAGAATCAAAAAAGTCATGAATCGCACAAGATCTCAAGCAATTGATAAGGGGATTAACCCTGTCATGGTGGAAGAGGTGTTTAGAACCCTTATTAACGAGATGGTCTCTTACGAGATAGAGGAGTTTCAAAACAGAAAGGTTTTCTAGTTTAAGAAAACTTTGTCTTTAAAAGATCTCTCACCTCTTGAGGGATCTTTGTAGGTTTTTTGTTGCTTACATACACAATATGAAGATCTGCTGTAAAGATCTCTTGTGTGCTTTTATAGATTTTTTGCGTGAGAGAGAAGGATGCCCCTTTAAGTCCAGTAAGAGAGGAGCGAATCTCCAATTCATCCCCTAATGTTGCAGAAAAGATAAACCGGCAACAGATATCCCTTACTAAAAAGTGCCCCGCTTTGGTAAAAGGATTTTGCCCCTCCCCAAAAAAAACCTCGCTTCTCGCTCGCTCACAATATTTTAAATAGTTGGTGTGATAGACAACACCACCAAGATCTGTGTCTTCGTAATAGACTCGTATTTTCACTTCTTAATACCCACTCTTATATTTTTAATTACTTGAATTGTAATAGCATCTTTAAGTTGTTGCGATAATCAATTATATGGTATTATTATAGGAATATACAGCTAAAAAATCACTAAAAGGGGGCTTTTGAAAAATTCATTCCAAGAAAAGAGCAAAGATGCCAAGATTGTTGCGCTCACTGAAGAAATTGGTCGCCTTAAAAATAAGATAGAAAATCTTGAACAAAATAGTAGTGATCTTGAAATTGCCTTAGAAACAGCTGTCGAACATGGAGACGCTGTAGAGGATCAGCTTAACTCTTTAAATGACAAACTTCTAGGGGAGATTAAAGAGCGGGTTGTAGCACAAAGAAGGCTAGAGAAGCTTATACAAGCAATTAATCAGCAAAAAAATGATTTAGAGTTAGTTGTCGAAACAATAACACAACACAGCGACGATCTTGATAATGAATGGTTTTTGCACCTTATTGAGATGGAGAAGCAGGTAAAAATTGATGCACTCACGGGTATCCAAAACCGAAGGGCGATGGATGAGGTTTTAGAAAAAGAGTTTAGCCGGTGTAAAAAAATGAAAAAATCCCTTGGATTCTTAATGGTTGATATCGACTATTTTAAACAGTTCAACGACCAACTAGGGCACCAAAAAGGGGATGAGTGTCTTAAAGAAATTGCCAATATTATCCATACAACAGTAGAGGGAACCTCGGATGTGGTAGCACGCTATGGAGGAGAAGAGTTTGCTGTTATTTTGCCAGAATCAGATCACAATAGGTGCAAAAAAGTAGCTTCGGATATTTTAGAGGCTATTACACAAAATTCCCTGTTTCATCCTAAAAGCCCCCATGGTATAATTACTGCAAGTATTGGCATTGCTTCAATGTTCCCTGATAACACTAGCAGTGTTGCCGAGATTATAGCCCAAGCCGACAAGTGTCTTTATAGTGCAAAAAGAAGCGGTCGTAATAAAATTATGGATGAATAATGCAAACAAAGGAGCAGTATGAATCGTGTTTTTGGAGAGTTTGAAGAGAGTACAGTAGATCGTGAAACAGAACTTTTAACCCTTAAGTTTAGTCCAAATTCTGTACCATTAAAACAGCGCTGGAGAAACAATGGACTCTCCGCTGATTTTATGGCTGATTATGTGACAACCTTTTTCCCCTACACCAAAGACGACATAGCCTCGCAAAATAGACAAAACGAAATAAAAAGTGCTGTAAACTATATTGCTAACGAGCTTTTGGAAAACGCAATGAAATATAGCTCTGAGATGAAAGAGTACCCAATAGAGATCCATCTTTTGCTAGAAAAAGACAAAATTGTATTTTACGAAACCAATACAGCAAGTAAAAAAGATATTGATGCTTTTGTTTCCTATATAGAAAATTTAGAAAAAAAAGGGGCAACCGCCCTCTATTTTGAGCGCCTTGAAAAAATGGCAGTTGATGGCTTGGAAGAGGGGTCAGGATTGGGATATGCCACAATGATCAACGATTATAATGCAAAACTTTCATGGTCTTTCGTGGAGGTGAATAAAGATTTTACTACTGTTACCACCATGGTAAAATTTGAAACGAATATATAAGGAACGCTATGAAAGAGTTAATTTCTGATGAACTGTATACGATTTTGGAAGAAGAAGAGACAAATACCATTAAGATAAAAGGAATTCTAAGACTCAATGGTCTTAGCGAATATGCACCTATTGCTGCCATTTTAGAAAACAGAGCTGCTCAAGGTAATTGCATGGTTGTGGATGTGATTGATCTAGAATTTCTTAATAGCTCAGGAATAGCAATGCTTTCAAAGTTTATCATTGGAGCAAGAAATCAAAATGTAAAGGATCTTACTTTTATTGGTTCAAAAAAAATTGCATGGCAGAGTAAATCTTTGGCAAACCTAAGAAGACTCTACCCTGCCTTGCAACTAGAGATTGTGTAAAACTGTATTAATTTTTAAACTCCTGATCGATCCAGTACTCCTGCTTTTCCAAAGGGACATCATCTGGAAGGAGGGGGTTTTGAATTTGAAAAACTTTTCTACTTCCAATAGAGGCACTCTTTAGAAGATCTTTATGGTGCATCTTAAAAAGCCTATCAAACTCTCTGTTTTGAATAAGTGTTTTCATGCCTTCTTGAATTCTTTTTGCCAAAGCTTTTCCTCTCTCAGTTGGGGAAGTATAGGTGTAAAACGGAAGAGGATGGTATAGTGCTATGGTTTCTTCTATGGCTAAATTTTCAAAATCATCATGATAGGTTTCGTACTCTACAAAGATTTCATTAACACCTCTCGAGAAGTAATCCGCTCGTTTTTTATTAATCATCTCAAAAAGCCCCTCATACGCTGGGGAAACAATCATCTTAAAATTATGGCTTTTGTAAAGATCTGTCACTCCCCACCCGTGTCCTGTGGCCATTGTAAACTGTTTGAGATCTTTGATTTTTGTAATATCTTTGAAAATATCTTTATTATCTTTGTGAACAAAAAAGAGTCTGTACCCTAAAAGCCCCTTAAAAATGGGGATCTTTATAGCGGTGAGCCTTTGTTGCAACGCTTTACCTGCTGGCTCCCAAGTGACA
>JAABTA010000044.1 GCA_011390075.1 Helicobacteraceae bacterium
AATTTTGATGATTGTAAACTTCTCTCTCAAGTTAATTTAATATAAAAAGTTGTATTATTCCACCCTTATTTGGTCGTGTAACTCAGTGGTAGAGTGCTACCTTGACATGGTAGTGGTCACAAGTTCGACTCTTGTCACGACCACCATCTTTTTTGCTACTAAATCCCCACGGTTAATTTTGATTGACCGTCTCAAAAAAATCACTACTCATGCAACGCAATTCTTACGGCTTGTTGTAAGAGACGACTCTCTTATCATGATTAATTAAAACATCTAGAGGAATATGTAGTCCGCTATTATTAGTAAAACCGATAGTTCTAGCTCAATGCATGACCAAGCTTCCAATGGAGCTTTAGCTTGAGGCTGTTTTTGGTAGAATGCAATAAGCGTTCTTTTACTGATTACATGCATATCTGATTTTTTGTATTAGTAGGAGTCAATCTTGGCAAGGAAGAGACTTTGGAGATTATCATACTCATAGCAGTTGTCATTGGTGCAATATATTTTTTATTACAAACAAACAAAAAGCCACAAAAAAAATCAAAAGCACAAAAGCAAGAAGAGATAAAAAAAGTTTACAAAAAGCGACTTGAAAATGAACTTTTTGGCATAGACGGTAAAGAGGAACTCATACAAAAGAAGACAAAACTCTTGCAAACTTTTTCAAGTGAACTCAGTAGAAATCTTTTTTTTGACAAAGAAGAAGCAAGAACTTTACTCCAAGAACTTGCTAGGGCTTATTAATTAAAGGATCAGTCATGAAGCAATACAAAAAATGGATATATCTAGCTATTTTCCTTCTTCTTTTTTATTACATATTTATTGTTAACTTATTTATAACAGTTCCAATTATCGTTTCTTTATATATAGCACTTAAGCTATACAAAATGTATGGTAGAAGAAAATTAAATAAACTATCAGCTTCTAAAGAGTTATTTAGAGAGAGTGAATTAGGCCATTTTATTGCACTTGTTGCAAAGGTTGCAAAAGCTGATGGCAGAGTGGATGAGCTAGAAGCACAGCTTATTGGGATGATGTTTGATGATATATCAAAAGTTTTTAAGGAAAAAAAGGTAGTAAGAAGTTACCTAAGAGAGATATTCAATGAAGAAAAACAGCGAGGTGATGACACCAAAGCGATTGCTCAATCTTTAAATAAACTGATTGGTCGTAGCAGATTAAGAAAAAAGCAGTATGTGGAGTTTTTGATACAACTGGCATTTATTGATAATGGCATTAGTGCCTCTGAAAACAGAGTGCTCCAAGAGATTATTACCCAGATGGAAGTATCTGTTTATGAATATGAAGCCATGGTTGCTAAATTTGACCAAATGATGAAAAACAAACAACAAACCATGACGCTAAAAGAGGCTTATAAAATATTAGGTGTAAGTGAAGAAGATGATTTTGTTACTATTAAAAAAGCTTACAGAAATCTTGTGCGAAAGTATCATCCAGATATTATAGAATCAAAAAATAAGGACGAAGCTTATATAGAAGAAGCAACTGCTAAAACACAAGAAATTAATCAAGCTTACCAAGTAATCAAAGATAGCAGAAAATCGTAATTTTTACATGATACTCTGAAGCAATTGGGCGAGCTTTTTGCTATCTCTTTTTTGCTCAAAGAGTGCACTCTTTATGTGGTGAGCCTCTTCAAAGCTCTCTCCCTCTTTTTGATAGAGTACGCCTAGTGGGAAAGAGTCAGTTTGTAGCGACTTTGCAAATGCCTCTTTGATGTCTGTTTTATCATAGTTTTCCTCTAGTTTGTAGCTATTTTCTTTAAAAAAGTCATATCCATTGACTTTGTTAAATGTCACACATGGTTGAAATATATCTACTAAAGCATACCCTCTATGGGAAAATGCCTGTTTTAAGACATCTTTAGCGTGATCTTTGTCAGTCACACTGCATCTTGACACAAATCTAGCATCAAAAGAGAGTGCAGATGAGAGTGGATTAAAAGGTTCATTGCTCACACCGTCTACTTGTACACCTGTTTTAAAGCCCCTTTGGCTTGTAGGTGATGCTTGCCCTTTTGTAAGTCCATAGACCATATTGTTGTGCACTATGTGAACGATATCTATATCTCTTCTTGCTGCATTTATAAAGTGGTTTCCACCCTCTCCATACATATCACCATCCCCGCCCTCGGCTATTACTGTTAGGTTTGGATTGGTAGCTTTGATGGATGTAGCCACAGGCAAAGCTCTACCGTGAAGACCACAAAACATATTGACATCTAGATAATAAGGTGTTTTAGCAGCTTGCCCTATGCCTGAGACTATCACTATCTCCTTGTTTTCAAATCCCAACTCCTCAAATACACTCTTAAGAAGTTTGAGAATAACAAAATTGCCACACCCAGGGCACCATGCATTGTCTATATTTTTTCTATCGAAACTCATTTCATCTCCTTTGTACACTCTTGGAGTCTTTTTTCTAAACTATCAGCAAAAAAAGCAAACCCATTTGAACTCACGACCTTTTGATCAATCTCTAAGCCCTCTTTTTCTAAAAGCTGAGCAAATTGCCCCTCTTGGTTATTTTCTACTACAATGAGCTTTGTAAACTCTTTTATCTTTTCTAAATGCGTATGATTGAGAGGGTATATCCAGCTAAAATGGATATGCGTTAGGTTGAGTTTGTTGCACACCTCTTTGAGCACTCCCTTTGTAGAACCCCATCCTATGATAGCGATTGTATCTCTTTTGTAGATTTTAGGTGCTAATGCAAACTCTCTTAGTTTTTGAAGTTTTTTGGCTCTTTTCTCCACCATAGCCTCCCTCACTTCATAGTCCTCTGTTATCTGCCCACGCTCATCATGTTCATCACTTGTACAGACCACAAGAGCGTCTCCAAATCCAGGGACAGCTCTAGGGGTTATGCCGCTCTTTTCTATCTTGTATCTTTTATAGTCACTCTTGCTTTTTTGTATGTAGTTGGCAAACTCTAATTTATCAAAATCAAGCTCTTTGCTAACTCTTATGGAGTCAGAAAAAAACTGATCACTCATATAGACAACTGGTATCTGAAAAAAATCAGCTAGATTTGCACTAAGGTGCGCAAGTTTGAGAGCCTCATCACTATCTCCTGGTGCTAAAAGTGCTTTGGCAAACTCACCATGCCCTGCATAAAGAGCTAAGTTTAGGTCACCCTGTTCTGTTCTTGTAGGCAGTCCTGTAGCGGGGCCTGGGCGCTGTGCTAAATAGATGAGCGCTGGAGTCTCACTCATGCCTGAAAGACTCATACCTTCACTCATAAGTGCAAATCCACCACCTGAAGTTGTGGTAAGTCCTCGGCCTCCTGCATACCATGCACCAAGCATCATATTAAACCCAGCAATCTCATCTTCTGCTTGTTCTACTACTGTGCCAAACTTGCTAGCTTGTTTTGACATAAAGCTTAAAACTCCAGTAGATGGGGACATAGGATAGGAAGAAACAAAGTTTACACCACCACTTATAAAGCCAACCCCAGATGCCTCTGTGCCATTTAAAAAGCCTTCATTATCCTTGAGTCCTCTTGTGAAACCTGCTATGTCACTTTTTGACTCACTATCTTCAAAACCTTTTTGAAAAGCCTCTAGATTCTCCTCTAATTTTTTGTCTTTAAACACCTCTTTGATCGCACTTTCCCCACTTTCAAAGGCTAGGTTGAGCATGGCTATCAAACTCCCAAAAAGGTAGCTATTCGTATATATTTTTCCTATATCCTTTATCCTATTCTTTACATCTAGGGGCAGAAAGTTTTTATGGTCTATCTTGAAACTACTATCACCTACGACAAACGCATTTTGGGCTCTCTTTGCTATATGGGTATAGGCATCTTTATCCAAGATTATTGCAATATCACTCTCCCATTTTGCCGCCTCTACAGGCTCTTCTGCTACTCTTATAAAAGTTGTGCTCATTCCACCTCGTACTCTTGACATATACTCACTTGTAATAAAATGGTAGAGCTTCTCTTTTTTTAGAGTTTTGCTGATGAGTGTAGCAAGGGCATTGAGTCCAGCACCAGCTGGACCGGCTATTTGAATATTTATCTCTTTAAAATGAGTCTCTGTTTCGAAGATAGCATCCTCTTTTATATATGGTTCTATATCAAAAACCTCTTTTGTCGATGGGATTTCAGGTAGCTTTGAAGCTACTTTTTGCCTATGTGTAGCCTCATCGGAGAGAGCTTTAGGTGAAGGCTTTAATTTTGTTCTTGGATCTCCCCATGTTATTTTCCCACCATAGTATCCTAGTATGACAACAGTAGCAACTGTTGCAAAAATACTCAAGTGATATACAATACCTAAAAAGTCCATCTCATATACGGAGCTTTTTGAGTAGGTATAGATAGCTATACCGATGGCTCCTAAGATAAGTGTGAGCACTGAAGTATAGAGCTTGATGATAAAACTTTTTCCTTGATACAAGTTATAGTTTATCCACCAACTCAGTATTCCAAATACCATTGCCACAGCTCCCATCACTGTAGCTATAGAAAATGAATAAAACACCATCTGTCCATAGACCTCATTTTTATCAAACAGAAAAAGAACATTAAAAAGTCCTGCAAATATATGAAGTGCTATAGGGAAGTGAACTGTTATTGGGTGAGGGTGATAGATCTTATACCACTCTTTTAAGCGTGTTTTGAGGGGGTGCGTCTCTTCTTTGGAGCTTTTTTGAGGGGATTTTTCTAGGGTATCAACTACTTTAAAACTTGCAAACACCTCCTCTTTATGAGGGGCACTTTCCATAGATGAAGTAAGGTCACTTCCTGCTATGTGCATATCTTGATGCTCACCATCTTTCCAAAAACTGCTATCTGTTACATCATAAATTTTGCCTTGATAGGCTACATACGCCTTCTCACCATTTTTTCCATTATACTTTTTGAGCTCATCTTCTTTCATTATCCCCCCCTTTTTTTTGAGTACTTAGGAGTCATTGTAACACAAAGAGTTACTTCTTGAATTTGACCAGATTGTTATGAGGGTAGCATAAAATTCATCACTTTTTATAAAAATATTAGTATGATTTCTTGTGCAAAATTTTTTTGAAGGATTGTTATGATGCATTGCGAAAGTAAACTAGAGAGCGTTTTGAGTGAGGATATTGGAAAGCTGATTTTACGGATTTCCATTGCTGGACTGATGCTATTTCATGGGATACACAAAGTATTCGGTGGGATTGATGGAATTAAGTTTTTGGTAGATAGAGCAGGGCTTCCCGAACTATTTGCTTATGGGGTCTATCTTGGAGAGGTTGTGTTTCCTATTTTGATTATTCTAGGACTTTTTACGAGGATCTCTGCTTTTTTCTTTGGGCTTACGATGGTGTTTGCCATATTTTTAGCCCATAGTAGTGATATTTTTGCTCTTGGAAAAACAGGTGGTCCTGTCATAGAGTTGCCACTGCTCTATTTTTTGACATCTATTGCTGTGATGTTTATTGGCGCTGGAAAATATAGCCTAGATGGAAAGTGCAAACAAAAAGAGGCGTAGTTTTAACACTCTTTTAATTCTGTTCTGTCATAATTTCTTCCAAAAAAAGGAAGCAATTATGGCAATAGGATTTATTGGACTAGGAAATTTAGGAACAGCAATCACTACAAGGCTTAAAGAGGTTGGCGAAGAGATTATCGTATATAACAGAAGCAAAGAAAAATGCGAAAAACTTGGGCTTGAGATAGCGCAAACTCCTAGAGATCTCGTACAAAAATGCGATACTATTTTTATCTGTCTTTTTGACTCTCACGCAGTAAGAGAGATTCTTGTGATGAAAGATGGATTATTAAGCGAAGATCTCGCAGGAAAAACAGTCATAGATCTCACAACTAACCACTATGATGATGTTGTAGAGTTTCATGAGGTGGTAGAGGAGAAAAATGGGGCGTATTTAGAGTCTCCTGTATTTGGAAGTGTGGCTCCTGCTCTTAAAGGCGTGGTGACTATTGTGGCTTCTGGAAAAGAGGAGGTGTTTGCCCGGTCTAAGACCTTTTTAGAAAAAATAGCAAAAGAGATATTTTTTCTTCCAGAGCCCTCAAGTGCCTCAAAAATGAAGCTTATTAATAATCTCTGCCTTGGGTCGTTTATGACAACTATTGCAGAGTGTACGGCCCTTGGAGAGGCGTGTGCTATTGATAAAAAGATGCTTTTAGAGATCTTAGGTGTTGGAGGGGGGCAGTCTTTGGTACTGGCAGCAAAAAAGCAAAAACTTTTAGAGGAGGACTTCTCCCCACACTTTTCTAATGGAGCCATTAGCAAAGATCTCCACTGCGTGCAAGATCTTGCCTACTCTTTAGAACGACCACTCTATAGTGCAGCTGTGCCTAAGGAGCTCTATTCAAAAATGAAACAAGAGGGAAAAGCGCAAGAGGATTTCTCTTCGATCTACCAACTGTTTAAATAGTATCCTTTAAAAATAGTGATGAATTTGTTATAATGCTTATAAATCAAATTAAAGGATAACTGTATGCCAAAGAAAAAAAAGAGTATAGAACTTTTAAATAGAGCTATTGCAGATGAGCTAAGCGCTGTGCATCAATATATGTATTTTCATTTTCATTGTGACGATCAAGGGTATGATATGTTAGCAGGAATCTTTAGAAAAACTGCTATCGAAGAGATGATCCATGTGGAACACCTTGCAGATAGAATTCTATTTTTAGGTGGAGAGATCGAGATGGAACCCGCGGATAAAGTAGAAAAGATTAAAGATCTTAAAGAGATGCTAGCTTTTGCTACCAAATCAGAAGATGACGCTGTTTCTATGTATAACGAGTTTGCAAATCAGTGTTCTCAAAATGCCGATAGCGCTACAAAAAAGATCTTTGAATCGCTTGTGGATGATGAAGAGAGACATTTTGATCAGTTTGATAACGAGATGGAAAATCTCAAAAGATTTGGAGATAGATACCTTGCCTTGCAGTCAATAGAGAGAGGCAAAGGTGTTTCTGGAGGCGCTCCATCTCATCCAGTTGCTGAGTAATTTTTTTAGGTATAAGATGGCTATAATTCCTGCCTTAAAGGCGGGAAATTGAAACAACCAAGCATGCAATTTGGGCGAGTTTATATTGAGATTACCAATGTGTGTGGTCTCCAGTGTGAGTTTTGTCCACCAAAGATCTTACCTAAGCGCACAATGAGTCTGTGTGATTTTGACAAAGTTTTAGCGCAGGTGAAAAAAGTTACTAAAGAGGTAGCCTTGCATATTGTGGGGGATCCTCTTATTTTGCCAAATTTTAATGAGTATGTAGAAATTGCAAAAAAACATACACTCTCTATCTATCTTGTAACGAGCGGATTTTTTTTACAAAAACATACACCTCAATCTCTGTTTTC
>JAABTA010000045.1 GCA_011390075.1 Helicobacteraceae bacterium
CAATCATTTAGATGAGTTCTCAATGGATAAATTATCATTAAGTCAGTTAGAACAGCATCTATTTTCAGCAGCGGATATTTTGCGTGGCAAAATGGAAGCTAGTGAGTTTAAAGAGTATATTTTTGGGATGCTATTTTTAAAAAGACTTTCTGACCAATATGATTATGAATATGAAAAAGTAAGTAACGAATACAAAACTCAAGATCATGATGAAGAGACTATTTACTAATTGTCAGATGATCGATAAAACTCATCAGTTAATATTATAATTTTGGTTAGTTTTAGTCATATCTTTATAATTAAATATAGTATGCATAATCCTGGTGGTCGTTTGACAATTGTAGTGCTCCTTTGTACTCTGAGGAATTTTATGAAGAGAAAGAAAATATCTACAGATAATCTGATAGATGTGTAACCAGTTTACATATATTTATAACTGATTAAACCAGACAAGAAGATGTCTAGTACCTAGTTCATAATCTCCTTAAGCAAATTGATTAAGGAGTATTAAATGAGACGAAGAAGAAAATCTAGAGTAGCTTTAAAAGACAATGCAGATCTTAACAACATATTAGCAAAAGACTTAATAGAGCTTTGGTCTTTAAGAACCATAGTTAAACTAGGAGGTATTAATGAGTTTGTAGCAAGAGAAGACTATTTTAGTAATGACGAGCTTGCCTCTTTCCTCGGACTTGAAAGCTTCTTAGAAGATGATGCTGAGTTTAAGAAAAGTGACATATTTACTATCTTAAATAAAAGACTCAAAGAGATAGAGTTAAAGCCACTTCCTAAACCATCCAATACCTTACAAAAGAATATTAAGAAAATAACTAAGCTAGTAGAGCTCTCACAAACTGAGATTGATATTCTAACTCTGGCTATCTATGTCGGCTATACTGAAGAGCTAGCTAAAGCAACAGATACACTAGGAGATCTATCAACGGATAAAACTTTTAGGGTTGTTTCTGCACTGCTTGACATACCTCTAAACAGTGTGCAAAATGCCTTCTCTTCAAGCTCCAATTTAGCAAAATCTGCTCTTGTTTTAGTAGATAGAGACTGGGATAGAAACCTAAGAGATAAGCTAGAGACTATCTCAAAAGAGTTTGCTGATAAGATGATTAATCTTGATGAACCTGTAGAAGAACTTCTTAGAGACTCCTTTAGAAAAACTAGTTCGCCTTCTTTGAAGATTGATGACTATTCTCATATAAAAAAAGATACGGATATTCTCTCTAACTTTTTAAAAAATGCTATTAAAGATAAAAGACAAGGTACTAATATACTGCTGTATGGTCCTCCAGGAACAGGTAAAACAGAACTTGTAAAAACTCTTGAAAAGCTACTTAAAACAGAACTTTATGAAATTAGTTATACCGATAAAGACGGTGACCCTAGCAATGAAAAAGAGAGACTCAAAGCTTTAAAAACAGCTCAGGCATTTTTGCAGAAGAAAAAAGTACTTTTAATGTTTGATGAAACAGAAGATGTATTTGATTATGACGGTAATCCATTAATGGGTTCTACGAGAAAGAAACAGAGTAATAAAGCCTGGCTCAACAGAATTTTAGAAGAGAATAGTTTGCCTACTGTGTGGATTACTAATAATGTCCATGGTATTGACAACGCACTAGTAAGAAGATTTGATCTTAGTATTCAGATACCTATTCCTCCTAAAAAAAGAAGAAAAGAGATCATCAAAGATAAATGTGGGGATCTCGTAAGTAATAGAGATCTAAAAAAGCTTGCAAAAAATCCACACATATCGCCAGCAGTTATAGACAAAGCTGCAGAAGTTGTTAAGAGCATACAAGATACTACACCTAACACTTCCAAAGCAATAAAAAAGATTGTAAACAATACTCTAAAAGCCCAAGGATATATTGATTGGACAAAGATTTTTAGTGATAAAGAGAGAAAGAAAAAAGAGAAAAGCAATCTTCCTTCTCACTACAATCCATCGTATATAAATACCCAAACAGATCTTGATGAGCTGGCAAAAGGAATCAAACAAAATCCCAATGCAAGACTCTGTCTTTATGGTCCTCCTGGGACTGGCAAAAGTGCCTATGGAAAGTATTTAGCAGAGTATTTAAAAAGACCTTTTATTCTAAAAAAGGGAAGCGACCTTATCTCTAAATGGGTAGGAGATACAGAAAAAAACATTGCTACAGCTTTTGAGGAGGCTAAAAAGAAAAAGGCGGTTTTGGTATTTGATGAAGTAGACTCATTCTTACAAGATAGAAGAGATGCTCAAAATAGTTGGGAAGTTACAAAAGTTAATGAGATGTTAGTTCAGATGGAGAACTTTAATGGAATCTTCATAGCTACGACAAATCTTATGGATGGCCTCGACCAAGCTAGTATTAGAAGATTTGATTTAAAAATGGAGTTTGGATATCTAAAAGAAGATCAAGCATGGGAACTGTTTCAAGATGAGTGTAAAGCTTTAAAAATAGAAGCGCCAAAAAAAGATCTTAAAACGGATGTTAAGGGCATAAGTAGTGTTACTCCAGGAGATTTTGCAGCGATAAGAAGACAGAACCGTTTTCGTCCTATTAAAAGCGCCAAGGAACTTTATCAAAGAGTTTTAGATGAGTGTAAAGTTAAAAATGAAGACTCCTCTAGGAAACTGGGGTTTATGTAATGTTAAAGCTTTCGCAAGATTTATCTATTCTCTCCATTCGTCCAAGATGGGGTAATTCAGTTTCAATGTATGAATATATCTATGTTTTTAAGTACAAAGAGATCTTTCTTGAGCTTGAAGTGCAACTGTCCAAGTTAGGGTACAGCAATGAAGACAAAGTATTAATAATAAATTTTGGGTATTCACTGAATTTTTATAAAGAAAATTGCAAAGAGCTGAACTTTGAACTTATTAGTAACTATGGAGAAGATGATGGAAGAGCAACAAAAGAGCATTTAGATGGAAAGGAGGCAAGGGAAATAGTTAGAAGATTTATCAAAAAAAGATTGGAGCTCTATCTTAAAAATATCTTTCCAGCAATCGTTGTTAGAGGACCACTCAATGATAAAAAAGCTTCTCTTCCTAGGTACCAGGAACTAGATGAAGCTTTTTGGGAATATGGTTATAAAAAGAGAGTTTTTGCTTTGAATGAGTTGGGGAATGTACAAGAGTGTCACCATCTTATAAGAGAGGGGGATAGATACTTTTAGGTGTATGCAAAAAAAGAACAGATGTTTGAACAGGTAAGGTATTTGGCGGTATGAAAATAGATATAAATGAAGAGCAAAATATGCATAGGAGTTCTAAGAGATTTTTGATCTGGTTTTACAGCAAAAGGAGATGTCATGGAATCTAAACTATTCAAATTCCATCTGTTCAAAAAAATGAAATTCCTTTATTACAGAAAAATTAGTAAAGAATGTTTTAAGGAACTGTTGCAGGCAATAGAGAGCAAGGATTGTGTATCAATAGAGCTAATACTTCAATACAAACTTACAAATCCAAACAGAAGAAATCGTGACTGTGCAACTCCCTTGATGCTCGCTGCTGGAAAAGCAAATAGTGGAGCTGTCAAAATTCTCTTAGAGTACGGCGCAGATCCAAACCTTACAGACAAAGATGGTTGGAGTGCTAAAACTTGGGCAATTTTTAGAGGGGATCAGGAGACAATAAAACATTTTCAAGGCTTGTCAATATTTAGTACCTCAAGAAAAGGGTTTAGCAACTCAATTATGGGATTATTCCCTGCAAAATTATAAATTCGCATAATGCAATAGCCCAAAGAAAAACCTAGGGAATCAAGACTAACATTATATTTTCGTATAAAATAGCAATGATTTTCTAGTAATACTAAATATAGTTTTTACTATTTTCCAAATGTTGTAATAATGGAGTCTCTTTATCAATGTTATTTATATCACCTATCCATATTTTATGAATAAAATCAACATTTTTAAACTGATTAATTTGCTCTTTTGAAATAATAATCACATCTAAACTTGATAAGCCTTGTAGGACATCTATAATATTGTTGATATTTGTATATGAGATATTGATTGTTTTTAACAAATTTAAATTTATTATTTCATTGTGTATGGTTTCTATTTCACCATTTTCAGATATGTCTAAAATTTCTAAACTTATAAGTTCAAAAAGCTCTACTGGAAGAGATCTTAAAGATAAACCACACAAATAGAGTTCTTTTATTTTTTTCATACTGTTTATATAGGTTGGTAGATTTTCTATGTAGCTCATAGATAAATCTAAGAATTTTAGATTAGGTAACTCAAATAGTTCTCTTGGTAATGTGTTTCTAAGATTTCTAAGATCCATGCTTAGTGCTTCTAAGTTAATGAGATTTCCAATTTCTTTTGGTAGTTGCTCCACATTAGACTGTCCTAAATTTAATTGTTTTAAATTTACTAGCTCAAAAATTTCAATGGGTAGACTATTATCAACTGCTATCAATGATAAATATTTCAAATTGTTCAGATGCTCTTTTGTTTGTGGATAATCTGTATAAGTATAATTGTCATGATATTCATACTTTAAAATTAATTCAATAATCTTTTCTTCAAATGTTTTATGCAAAATATTGTTCCATAATTTATAACCTTTTAACTTTTACTTCCACTAAAAATTAAGACAACACCTTAGTCATTTAATTTCAACCTGAATCTTACCATCTCGCTGCTTTTTTATCCATTCCAAGTAGACACTCAAAACTCGAGATAGCACACTAGTAATAGCAAATATAAGTTGTAAAATTTCCTAAAAAGAAATACCAGACACAAAGTTGTCTTCGTTTACAGTTATTCTCTAATAAAAAGGATGGAAACTAAGTATGAAAAATGATGAAGTTAAAATTGATAGAGTAGATGATATCAAAGAAAATCACCTCATTGTAGAATTCCAAGATAGGAAACCTACAACAAAAGAGTTGAAAAAATATCGATTGCTGTATCAATGCCCTATGGACACCTTAGATTCAATACTTAAATCTTTTTCAAATAGTATCACAGGTATTGAATATCAAACTATAGAACTTCCACAAAAAGCTGCAGATATCTTCATCAACTATACTGAAAAAGGATTTAGTATTCATGTAGATAATTATAGAGATTTAAATCAGTGTTTAGCCAAAACAGACGAAGCACAAGTTGCGTTAGATCAGATTAATACAGTTTTAGATAAAAAAAATAGATTACTGTTTCTTATTGGACTAATAATTGTTGATTACTATTATTACTACATTGCAGGTTTTAATGAAACAAACAAACCTCTTGAATATCGTGATATAACAGAAGATCTGGAAATTAGTGAAGCTTTCTTGACTCTACTGATACAAGATAAATCAATAAGCACTCCAAGAGGTTTAATTAAATTAGAAGATTTTTTTGAGAAAAGCTGTTGATGCTTTAAAGGTGTTTTATATGCTACCAACATAATTTCCATCAGCCTCTTTATTGTTTTCTAATTTTACAACAGTAGCCTAATCAATCAATAATTTTAGGTAATAAAACAAAATTTGGCTCTTTTCTCCCTTTAGTGTACCAATTGAAGATCAAAAAAACCAGCTCAAAAGACACCTCTCCGCTCTCATAATAGCGAAGATAGTATTTGGCATGAGCAAATGCTATTTTACTACTATGACCATAGTTATAGAGAAGCCATAAGTGAATATTGGGACAGATATAATTGCATTGATCAAACGACGATAGAATGGAAAAAGCATCTAAATATTTACCCATTGAGAAATAGTTAGACGCCATCAGTTCGTAAATTTCATTAGATGCAATTTCACAAATTTCACCATCAGCTGCTAAAGTCCTGAAGTTATTTTTTTTATTTGATTTGCTAGCTTTTTCCATTGAGTTTTTAACATGCATTAAACAGTAATGGTTTGATAAGAGTGGATCTTGTGAAAAATAGTGACAAAAAGCCAACCTCTCCAGGATGATAGGTGGATACTTTTGTTTGGAAAGTTTAATAAATGCTTGAGTATAAAACTTTAATGCCATTAAATATCTGTCGTTTTGAAAAAGATACTCTGCTAATGTTATAAGTTTTGAGATATTCTTTTCAGTTAATGCATTAGTTGTTATGTGATGCAATTCATTCTCATTGAGAATACTACCAGTAGAAATTTTTGCATACAAAAACTCCTCTGAGCTTATTTTTGATTGTACATTATTTATTATACTTGGTAATGCTAATTTAGCTTTAACTTTAACTGTTTCTACCATATATTCGGCTACTATTTGATATACCTCTTCTTCAATATATTCAAATGAATTATTTATCAGTTTAGAATATAGTTCATTGTTAAGAAAAAAAGGTGCTTTAATACTATTATTTCCCATCACTGCCTTTACTACCGATTGAGAAAAAAAGTTTACGACAGTTGGAGAAGGAGTTTCGCTAGCACAAAAATTCACAATTAAACCATTAAAGTCTTTATCACAAACAACTATTGTGTAGGTTTCATAAGGATTAGGATTTATATCTGTTTGAGAAAAACTTTCAGCGGCTATGTTAATAGAAGAAATGAAAGAGTTCTGTGATATTAAGTTAGTAACTAGAGCTAATCCAGCTTTTTTTAAGAAAACCCTTCTTTGATAATTACCCATGATTAGAACCTTTTTTTAAGATTATCCAATTGTTGCGAAGGCTTTATGTCTGGATTTTTGGATTTAGTGTTCTAAAGAACCCCCCTCAGTTGCAATTACCAATAGTTCTTCCTTTGCCGTTTGTTAGGTAACAAATCCTAACAATTTATGAACTTTTGACATAATAATGTCTGCTTTTAATTATGAGTAGCTATAATCTAAGGGAGATTCAATACTTTTACACACTCATTAGATTTAGGAGAAAATTTGCCTTACAAACATGATTATGACAAAGCCTTAACAAGACTTACCACTATATTAAACAGACTGTATGTAGGAGAGGAGTTATCTGTCACACTTTTGGCAGAGGAGTTTAATTGTTCCGAAAGAACAGTCCAAAGAGATTTTAATGAGAGATTGGCGCATCTCTATCCTATAGAGAAAAACGGTAAAAAGTGGCGAATGCAAAAGGGCTATAAAATTGAAAAAGATATCTCTTTTGAAGAAGAGCTAATTCTAGAAACTCTAGAACAGATTAGTAGCTCTATTGGAAAGAATTTTTCAAAAAAAGCAAAAAAGCTAATTGCTAAAATAAAAAACCAAGCAGAATCCCCTATTTATGCAAAAATATTTATGGAAGATATTAGTACAAAGTTAGAAATTGTTTCAACACTAGAAGATGCAATAAAAAATAGGTTTGCCTGTTGTGCTCTTTATGATTTTGAGAGCTA
>JAABTA010000046.1 GCA_011390075.1 Helicobacteraceae bacterium
AAACAGTCTATTGTTGACGCTCTTATAAGCATTTCACAAGAAAATGGCATCCGTGTACTTGCTGAGGGAATTGAGACACAAGAGGAGTTTCAGTACTTTTTATCAAAAGATATTGACTACGCCCAAGGCTATCTTTTTGCAAAACCAAACCCTGAACCGATTAGAAGAGTTGTGATTTAGTTATCTAATATCGAGAAGCTTGAGAATCATTTGCTGGGTTGCATTAAAGCCTAAACTAAATGAGATCTCTAATACCAATCCCATTAAAAATAAAATGCATAGATGAACACAGAATGTTTTCTCAACTTGCTTTTGGAATAGATTGAGCTAAAATTTTTTTGAAGTTTTAGCAAGAAAATTTTAATTGGCATTGATTAGTGCAGTGATAGAAATATCTAAAGTGGTAGCAAGACCGAGACTTGAACTCGGGACCTGTGCCTTATGAGAGCACCGCTCTAGCCAGCTGAGCTATCTTGCCTTGTTTTTGTGAGGTGAAATAATATACAACTAAAGCTTAAATAGAGCTTTGTATCTCAAAATTTATGACATATTTTCTATTAAGTCCATAGCCTTTTGGGAAATCTTGGTTAAGGGAACAATCTCGTCAACTCCGCCGAGTTCAATAGCAACTTTTGGCATGCCAAAAACTACACTGGTTTTTTTGTCTTGGGCGATGGTTTTGGCTCCGGCGTCGTGCAAGTTTTTCATGCCCTTTGCGCCATCTGAGCCCATGCCAGTAAGGATTATTCCTAGGGCGTTTGATCCTGCTGTTTTGGTTACAGAGTTAAACAAAACATCTACACTTGGTTTGTGTCCAGAGACAAGATGTCCGTCCCCAATCTCTACAAAATATTGGTGACCACTTCTTCTTAGAACCATGTGATATTCTCCTGGGGCAATAAGGGCTTGTCCCATTCGCACAAAATCACCACTCTTTGCCTCTTTGACATCAATCTCACATAAAGAGTTGATTCTTTGGGCAAATTGCCCTGTGAAGCTTCCTGGCATGTGTTGTACGATGACAATGCCAGGAGAGTTTTTAGGCATTCTTGTCAGCACCTCTTTAAGGGCTTCTGTTCCACCTGTTGAAGAGCCAATGGCGATGACTTTTCTTGTGGTTGAAGCTAGGGCACTTGTGGCAACTGTTCGTGGTTTGCTTGTCGTCTCTAGGGCACTTACTTTTGCTTTGGATGCACCGATGACTTTGCCTATGAGCTCTTTTTCTATCTCATCAGAGCCATCATAGATATTAGAGTGAGGTTTGGCAACAAAATCCACAGCCCCAGCTTCTAAGGCATCCAGTGTGACTTGTGCTCCCTTTTGTGTCAGAGAGGAGACCATCACCACAGGGGTTGGTCTATGTCGCATTATTTTTTTTAAAAAAGTAATGCCATCCATTCTAGGCATCTCCACATCAAGGCAGATAACATCAGGGGAGAGTTGGACAATTTTATCTCTAGCAACATAGGCATCACTCGCCACACCGACAACCTCTATTTGAGGCGATTGCTGCAAGATCTCTTTTAAGACAGCTCTAGCTGTTGCACTATCATCAACAATTAAAACTTTTACGGCCATCTAGTTCCCTTCTCCTGTGTACCTTAAAAGAACTTTTCCTGTTTCACTTTTGAGAAGAATTCTTCTTCCCTTTGATCCTCCAACATCTTCTGCAGAGATAGAGATACGGTACTCCTTTAAGATCTCTTTAGCAATGATAATGTTTTTTTTCCCAACCATCATATTCTCTATCTCTGTATTGTAGATATTGGCTCCACCGAAAACTTTTGCCTCTAAGTTTCTTATATTGCAGCCAATATTTTGCATGTTCTCAATCATTCTTGGAATAGAAATATTGCCATATTTAGGGGTTTGTAGTCCATTACCATTCCATAGAGGCACAAGGTAGTGGTTCATTGAACCAATTTTTTTGACTCTGTCATACAGGCACACAGCCACACAAGAGCCTAGAACGGTGGCAATTTCTGTAGGTTCGACACCAATGTAGATCTCACCTACATGAATAAATTTTTTCACCTATAAATCTCCTTAGCTTATAGCTCTACCATTTCATCGGCGTCGTCAAACTCATCAAATAGAAAATCATTAGATCCACTCGAGATGCTATTGGCCACATCATCAGCAAGCTTAGGCAGTGTAACAGTAAAGAGAGTTATTTGATCTTTTGATGTGAATTCAATATTTCCATCAAGAGATTCTACCAAGGCTCTTACAATACTCAACCCTAGTCCTAAGCCTGTATGCGATCGTGTTTTTCCTGATGTTTGCCGTGTGAAGCGGTTGTAGATCTCTTTGTGGAAGTCCAAAGAGATGCCCTCGCCATGATCTTCGACTTCGATGATAATATTTCCGTCACCCTCTTTGGCTCGCACCTCTACGGCAGAATCTGGAAAAGAGTACTCACAAGCATTGGAGATAAGATTAAGAAGAATCAAATAGATCTTGGAGGAGTCAGTAACAAAAACAAGATCTTTTCCTTCTACAAAGTTTATAGAAAGGTTTTTTTGCTCAATAAGATATGTGAAAGATTCTAAGACATCATTAAAAATTGTCTCTAAAGAGACAGTAGAAAAGTCACTAGAGATCTCTCCTGCCTCAATCTCAGAGGCAGAGAAAATATTTTTGAGTTGGAAGTCTATTCTTAAAACTTCTTCGTTAATCATTCTTGAAATTGCATCAAATTTCTCTGGATTTTTTTTGGAAACCAAATTCTTACTAAGGCTCAAAAGCGTTGAGATTGGATTATTAAACTCATTTTTAATGAGGGATAAAAATTTGCTTTTAACCTCTTCTGCCTCTTTTGCCTGCTCGTTTAGATCCAGAAGTTTTTTTGTCATAAACTCCATCTCTTGCAAAGAGGCTGTTTTTTCCTCAAATCTTCGAGAGATCTCTGCTACAAGAACATCATCTTTTACATCTTCAATACTTGCCATTATTAAATCCTTTCATAGATGGACGGTCTTACTGTTTTAAACTCTTTGTTGTTTCTTGTGAGAGACTCGGAGTGACCAATAAAAAGCAATCCATTTTCTGATAATATTTTATGAAAATTAGAGACTAACTTCATTTGCGAGCTCCCATCAAAGTATATCATGACATTTCTACAGAATATAAAATCAAATCTATTTTTAAAGATAGAAAAATCGTCATACACCAGATTAAACATCCGAAAAGTAATTTGGGCTTTAAGATCTTCTTTAATTGCATAGGGAGCTTGTGGATCTCTTTTGTCAATGTCAAAATATCTTTGGAGGATATGTTTTGGCAATCCTGCAATATCTTTTGCCACATATCTTCCACTGATAGCTTTTTCGAGCACCTTTTTTGAGATATCCGTAGCTAGGATTTTAATATCATACTCTTTGTAGTGATCGAGGTTCTCTTTTAAAAAGATAGCAATAGAGTAAGGCTCCTCTCCGCTCGAACACGCTGCAGACCAGATGCGAATTTTTCTAGTGGATGCAAAGATTGTATTAATGTTTTCTCTAAGATACGCCCATTGGGGCTCCTCTCTAAAAAAAGAGGTCACATTGGTGCTAATAGCGCTAATTAGGTGAAAAATCTCCTCTTCTTTGTGATCTTGTATGTAGTAGTAGTAATCGTCATAGCTACTAAGACCAAGCGCTTTGAGCCTTTTAGAGAGCCTGCTTTGTACTAGTCCAATTTTCTTATCACTTAAAGAGATCCCCACCTCTTTATAGATAAAATCTCTAAAAAGATCAAACTCTTTTTGAGAAATTCGCAACTCTGTCACAGGCTAAAAAATTCCATCAATATTCAAAATAAGGGCCACCTCACCATTACCCATTACAGCACCACCAGAGATCTCTTTAAGTTTTGCCAAAGCTTTTCCAAGGGATTTGATAACCACTTGCTGTCTGCCTACAAGTTCGTCAACAAATATAGTAAATCTTCCATTTTCGTTCTCTACACACACAAGGGTGCCTTCTGTGATTGGAGGAGCGTCTTCGCTTAAACCCAAGAGCTGATTGAGTCTTACGATTGGAAGCAGTTCATCTCTTAAATTGACATACTCCCCCTTGCCTTGGGCTGTGTGTAAGATATCTTCTGTTGGTCTAAAGCTCTCTACGATTGAGAGGGTAGGGATGATGTATGTGTCTCCACAACTCCTTACTAACATTCCATCAATAATTGCCAGTGTCAGAGGTAGGAGAATCCTAAAAGTCGTTCCCTTGCCAAGTTCGGACTCTATCTCAATTTTTCCATGCAAGCCTTCAATAAAGTTTTTGACAACATCAAGACCAACACCCCTTCCTGAAATATCTGAGATCTTCTCTGCAGTTGAGAAGCCAGCCTGCAAGATAAAACTATACACTTGAGAATCGGTGTACTCCTCAGTGGGGCTGGCTATATCTCGTTCAATAGCCTTTTTAAGAATAACATCTCTATTAATACCTCTACCATCGTCACTGACTTCAATGGCAATGTTGCCACCCTTGTGAAAGGCTCGTAAAGAGACATTTCCAGCAGGAGATTTGCCGGCGACTTTTCTATCTTCTGCTGTTGCTTCTATACCATGATCTACTGAGTTTCTTATGAGGTGAATAAGAGGATCAGCGAGTTTATCGACCATTGTTTTATCAATCTCTGTATCTTCTCCTTGCACATCAAGAATAATCTCTTTTTTCACTTTTTTAGAGGAGTCTCTCACTACTCTTTTCATCTTGTCAAAAGTGTCTTTAATTGGGACCATTCTAAGGCTCATCACTCTATTTTGAATCAGTCTTGTAATTTTTGAGAGCGTCTCAATTGTTTTATTGACACCTTCATCTTCCAAGTCACTAATTTTTCTGTTTTCTCCTAAAAAGTTTTGGGCAATAACAAGCTCTCCTACAGAATCAAAAAGTTCATCGAGTTTGGTTGTATCTATCTTGACAAAAGATTTTGGCTCATCTTTTTTCTTCTGATTTTTAGGTGGAGTTTTTCCCTTAGGGGCTTGGGTTAGAGGCTCTTCTTCCTCTTGAGGAGCCTCCTTTTTAGCTGGCGTTTCTACAAGTTTTATATCAAACTCATCTGCTTCTACAAACTCAAAGATCTCTTCAATATTTGCAACCTCTTTGGTTGTTGCTAAAAAGATTGTAATCTTGGGGATATAGCACTTTTGAATATCAATAGTTGAAAGATCTGGAACCTTTGACATGTCCCATGTTGATTCTAAAATTCTTCCCTCTTCGCTAATAAGTTTAAAAAAGGTTCCGTGATCATAGCCTCTAAAATAGATGTCTTCATCAAATTTAAGAGTAATCTCTATGAGTTTCTCTTCGTTTTCTAGCTTAGATAGAAGAGGGTTTTCATCAAATTCGTTGGCAATATCTCCTGTTGGTGCCTCTTGAGCGCTCAGATCAGGTTCTGGCAAGCCATCTTTTTTTGCTGAGAGAATTTTTTGTATGTCATGAAGACATCGCTCATAGTTTTCCGGGTTGCCTTCGTACTCTTCCACCTCGTATTCTAAAACAGCTTTAATAATATCAACAGCTTCTAAAAATACATCAATAACCTCAGAGGTTACCTCGTCATCAGAGGTTCTAAAATAATCAAGGGCATCTTCAAAATGGTGAACAAACTCGCCAAGTCTTCCAAATCCAAAGGAGTTGGCACTGCCTTTAAGCGTATGCACACCACGAAAAAGCTGATCGAGTATCCCTTTATCGTTAGGATTCTCCTCAAAGTTAATAATCTCAATGTCAAGAGTCTCAATAATTTCATTAGCCTCTTCTATAAATATCTGTTTTAGTTTCGCTTTATCCATTGCTTATCCATTGTATTGTTCCAAGATTTTTAAAAAGTGTGCACTCTTTTTCTATAACGGGTATCTTTATCTCTGGCTTAGATTTTTTGATTGCAAACAGAAGCTGAAAAATTGAGGAGGAGGTAAAAAGTTCTGGTGCCTCTTCTTCAAAGTGTATCTCTTCTATAAACTCTAATCGTGATTCAATAAAATTTTTTAGCTCTTCAACATCGGATACATCCATCTCTGAGCTAATAACTAAAACATCTCCATCAATATACATGTAATTACGCCTTTAAGCTAAGGTCTCTTCCTCTTCTTCGAAACTATCTAGAAAATTGAGCTCTTTTTCACTAAATACTTTATTTAGATCTAAAATCATAATGACATTATTGTCAACTCTTGCCATTTTGCTTACAAACTCACTATCAATTTTTGTGCCAAATTGTGGTGGTTCTGAGTACTGGTTCTCTTCAACAGCAATCACCTCTTCCACTCTGTCAACAATAAATCCAATATCAGATCCTTGAATGCCCACAATCACAATAGCGGTTCTATCATCTGTCTCTTTTGTTTCCATATTAAACTTGCTTCGCATATTGACAACAGGGATAATATTGCCTCGCAGATTCATCACTCCTTCTAAAAAGTGAGGCGTTTTAGGAACAGGTGTTGTCTTCATTAGAGCTATAATCTCTTTTACCATATTAATATCTAGCCCATACTGTTCATCTTCTAGATAGAGTGTTAAAAATCTATCAACTTTTGCGAGGGAGAGTTTCTCTTCTGTAATGGAAACATCAGACATACTATATTCCTAAGACCATTTTCACAGATTTAACAAGTTTTTCATCACTAAATGGTTTGACCATCCAGCCAGTCACCCCTATTGATTTTCCCTTTGTTTTCATCTCTGCGGAACTCTCTGTTGTGAGAATAAGAATAGGTTTTTTCTTAAACTTCTCATCTGTTTTAATCTCTGCTGAGAGATCAAGACCGTTCATCTGTGGCATATTAATATCGCTAATTAAAAGATCAAAGTCCTCTGAGCCATTTTGCAAGTTGCCTAAAAGCTCTTCAGGATTGAGGTAGGTTTTAAATTCAATAGCTCCTGAGCTTACAAGCTTTTCTAGTGCCATTTCTGCTGTAGCTAATATTGTTCTTGAGTCATCTACAAGTATCACTTTTTTTGCCAAACTAAACTCCTTGTATTTATCTGGTTTGATTTTATCATAAATTTAACTATTTAGAAAGATTTTTGCTGAAGTAAAAAGGTAATCATTTTTTAAATGCGTAGAGATTTTTTGCTAGAATGAGAGAAACGCTTACTTAAAGAGGGGACTCATGGTAAAGATCTTAATTGTTGATGATAACAAAGAGAGCAAAGAAAAACTTAAAAAACAGCTCAAACCTATCCAAAGGAGTGTGGCTGTAAGTAGTAGCCTTGCATCGGCACTGAATATATGTACAAAAGAGAAAATTGATATTGTTTTTGTCCA
>JAABTA010000047.1 GCA_011390075.1 Helicobacteraceae bacterium
TAAAAGAAACTGCACTACCTCAAGATGGTTCGCTTTGACAGCTTCCATAAGAGCTGTTGAGCCTGTGTTATCATAGGCTCTGTTAATATCAGCCCCACTTTGTAATAGCTTTTGCACCTCTTGCAAATCTCCTAATCCAGCGTAGAGGATAAACCTTGCATTTTGATTAAAGTCTACTTTTCTTGTTGTTTTACCTCCATTTGCTTGTAAGATCTTGACAACTTTTGTGTGGCCATACTGCAACGCAAACATCAGTGGGGTAAATTCATCTTGAGATCTTTGATTGTTCACATGAGCCCCACTACGCAGCAAGATTTTTACCATATCCTCAAGGTTATAAACAGTAGCTAACATCAAAGGGGTGCCACCTCTGCTATCTCTTGCCTCAAGATTGGCTCCATTATCAATGAGCGCTTGTACTAATTTAGCATCATTATGCCTTACCGCCTTATGCAATAAAGATTTTCCATCACTAATCACAAGATTAGGATCTGCCTTTTGTACTTCAATAAAATAATAGATTGAGTCAGGATGGTAGTTTTCGCTGGCATCTTCTAAGGTGGTGTATTTTTTATGGACACAGCCGCTTACAAGAAAAATCATCAAAAGCAAGGATGCAAATTGCATAAGGTACCTAATATTGATAAATAGCATCAGTGGAGGTCTCCAATGAGATATCTACTATCTCTTTAGGGTATTGGAGTCGGATGTTCTCAAAAGCAATTGTGCCTGTTTTATAAGAAAATGGCTCTTTTGGAGCCTCTGCATACAAGAGTTCTGTAGCCTCATTTTTTTTGAGCGTCACCTTTGCGTCGGCACTGGCAACCTCTAGCCTACCACTCTTTGAGACAATCACATCTTTACTAGGCAAAAAGGCCCCTAGCACCTTGCCCTCTGCAAGAAAAAAGGCGCCAGCGCGAGTTTTAAAAGAATACGCCTCCAGCTCTCCTGTACTCACAAAAAAAGCCCCGCTAGAGAGCTGGTATTTGCCACGGGAGTAGTCATTAATTTTGAGCCTTGACTTGCTTCCTAGCTCTATATCCGTGCCATCTTGCAACAGCACTCTTGCAAAAGAGTTCTTACCAACTACAATAATATCTTTGTTTTTCAAGAGAAAGGGTTCTGTCACAAACTGATTTTCTATTTGCAAGTTTGCAACAGCCGTAGCCACTAAGCTTTTTTTCTCCAAATCAAAACGATACACGACAACATCGTTATCAATCTTTGTGATTGCCCCAATATTTGCCAATACAGTACTGACAAAAAGAGCAAAAAGAGCTACAGCTCTTACTTTAAACAATCCAACCACCACCTAAGAGCTTATTGCCTTCATAGAAAACAGCTGCTTGCCCTGGCGCTACGGCGTTGGCCTCTTGGTCTAGCTTGACAAAAGCTCTTTCCCCCTCAAATCTTACAGCACAAGGGATCTTTTTTGCAGTGTATCTAATTTTGATATCTGAGGTAAAATCTTGCTTTGGTATAAAAAAGTTGCAGTTTTTTATCTCAAACTCTAGCTCCCCTAGCTCCTCTTTTGTTCCAATTAAGAGCTGGTTTTTCTCAGGAATAATCTTAAGCACATACCTAGGGCCCTCAGGAGGTTGAGTGAGAGTAAATCCTCTTCTTTGTCCTACGGTGTAGTGCATGTAGCCTTTGTGGTGCCCTATTACTTTGCCATCTTTATCAACGAGCTCTCCAGGGATATCTATCGTGATATGCCTTTTTAATATATCTCTATAGTCCCTATCTACAAAGCAGATCTCTTGGGACTCTTTTTGCTCACCAATTTGCTTAATGGGAGTAAGCGCTTTGACAATCTCCTTCACATCTGTCTTATACTTTTCGCCCATGGGAAAAATAAGTCTCTTTAGATGCTCTTTTTTTACATAAAAGAGAAAATAGGATTGATCTTTTGTGTCATCTTCTGCTTGATAAAAAAACTCTTGATCTGTCTTAATATAGTGCCCTGTTGCCACAAAATCACATCCATACTCATCAGCTGTGGCCATCATTTTCTCAAATTTAATATTTCTATTGCAAAGAGCACAAGGGTTGGGAGTTCGTCCCTGTTTGTACTCATTGATAAAAGGTTCATAGACCTTTGCTCTAAACGCTTCGCTCAGATCTTTTACAACATACTCAATCCCTAAGAACTGGGTTACTTTCTCTATTTTTTCTAAATTTATGCGGTGGAAATCCTCATCTTCAAACATCTTCATATAGCAACCAAGAACTTGGTATCCTTGATCTAATAAAGTTTTTGCACTCAAGGTAGAGTCCACTCCACCTGACATACCAACTAATACTTTTTTATTTTTTTGCGCTTCGCTCATCCATAAACCTCTTTAATGTTTTGTATGAGTTTAGACTTGTGAGATCTTTCTCTTCCATTTTAAGAAGTTTTTTCTCTAACCTCTGGAATGTCAGTTGCATAATCTCGTCTAAATCATCAGTCATATGGATTAGGTCAAAATCTTTTCTTGATATGGTTCCTTCGCTGAGCATACTTTTTTCTATAAAGTCGATCATGGGTTTCCAATACTCAACCCCAACTAAAAAGATCCCAATAGGATAGATCTTTTTCGTCTGTACTAGGGTGAGTGACTCAAAAAGCTCATCCATCGTTCCAAAACCACCAGGAAAAATAATATAGGCATACGAATACTTCACAAGCATCACTTTTCTTGAAAAAAAGTAGTCAAACTTGATATCAACATCTAGATAGGGGTTGGAGTCTTGTTCAAAGGGCAGATCGATATTGAGCCCAATAGACTTTGCCTTGTTACTCTCATGGGCCCCTCTATTTCCAGCTTCCATAATACCATTACTGCCACCGGTTACAACATTAAGACCATTCTCAGCCATTTTGTAGCCAAGATCTCTGGCCATTGCGTAGTATTTATTGCCCTCGTCAAACCTCGCACTTCCAAAAAAAGTGACACATGGATTCACATCTTTTAAGACATCAAAACCTTTGACAAAGTCGCTCATTATCCTAAAGATACTCCAAGGTTCGCTAAAATCTAACTCTCTTCGTTTGTGCAGCTCTTTTTTATCCATTCGTTTCCTAAATTTTGACTTATCTCATCTGCTTGCCTCTTTTTTATTTACAAAAAAGAAGAACTCTGCACTTATTTAAAATTTCGTTGGCGTATTATACTACAATTGCAATAGCGTCAATTTCAACTAAAGCATTTTTTGGCAAGGTTTTTACAGCCACTGTGGATCTTGCAGGTTTATGGGTTTTAAAATAGCTCTCATAGATCTCATTGATTGTGGCAAAATCGTCCATATTGGCAATAAAGATAGTTGTTTTTACAACATTTTCTAAAGAACTTCCTGCCTCATCAAGCACTGCTTCTAAATTGTGAAATACTTGATGGGTCTGTTTGCTCACATCGGCTTCTGTCATGACCCCTTCTGGTGTAAGAGCAATCTGCCCAGAGGTATAGACAAGCCCGCCCTGTTTTACTGCCTGTGAGTATGGCCCAATGGCTTGTGGGGCTCTATCTGTGTGTACAAATTCCATATGCCTCTCCTTAGAATAGAAAATTAAATCCAACATACATGGATGAAAAGTCATTAAGCTTAAATGAACCCTCTTGGGAGAGCCCATTGGTGATAAAGTATCTCATTCCAAATTCCATCTCCATGTATTGCAAATACGCACCCTCTTCCAAAAGCATCACCCCTAGTTCCACCCCATAGGCATTTTGAGAATCATCAATAGACCTAGTGCTATTTTTGTAGGCAAAATCAGCAAGGCTGAGCCCAAAAAAGCCTCTAATGTATGGATCCGTTTGATCAATAGCGTGCCACGAAAGGGCTGTAACACTCAAATCTTGATTAGAAGCCATATTTGGGGCATCTTGAGTCACTAAAATCCTATGGGTTTCTAGATCAAGCCCAACCTTATAGTGAAGATTTTTTGCTTCAGAGGATTTATAGGTACTCCCTAAATACTCTGTCTCTGCTTTGAAGGTTCCATAACCAAACCCTACTAAAAAGTCAAAACTAAAAAGATAAGTCGCTGTTAATGCCAAAAGGAGTAGTTTTTTCATGAGTTATTCTTTACCGCCTTTAAAGGAGCTTTTTGTGTTGTACTGCTTTTGTATCGTATCCATGTTGTTTCAGCCTTGCCATCACTATCTCTATCTACGCAATACAGCTCTATAGAGCCATTGAGATCTCCAGAGAGTAGAGCGTTGCCATCATCATTGACATAAAAAAGAAAATCCTTCATCTCTCCGAGCTCGTTGGATTGCCTATCGCGATCATAAGTTCCGCCATCTTTATAGTCACTACTCGCTTCATAGTCATTGATTCCATCAAAACCAAAATAGAATACTTCGTTGTTATAGGTTAAGTTATGATCTTTAAGTAGCTTGACAGTATTGGCTGTGGAAATGTTGTTTTCGCAATTTCCTGTAGCTGAGGCATTATTATCAAAAAGATCCCCATTACTCTCACCACAGCCAACAATAGCTCCAATAAAAATAAAAAGTGGCAGAAAGACTCTTAGGCTACCCATTGAGTCTTTCTTTAAGCAGTTGGTTAACTTTTGCAGGATTAGCACTTCCCTTGCTAGCTTTCATCACCTGTCCAACAAAAAAACCAAAGAGTTTCTCTTGCCCATCTTTATATCGTTGCACATTATCAGGATTTGCCTCTAAGACCTCATCAATCAGCCCAAAAATGGCGCCATCATCACTAACTTGCTTGAGCCCCAATCTCTCAATAGCATCGTCCACTTCCACACTCTCTTCCATTAAAAGATCAAGCACCTCTTTTGCTGCTTTATTACTAATGGTTTTATCCTCAATTCTACTTACAAGTGTGGCCAGTTTTTCTGCACTCACAGGGCTCTTTTCATACCCCAATCCAGCTTTATTTAGCCTTCCTTGAAGCTCAACACTCATCCATGTGACTGCATTTTTTCCACTGACACCCGCTTCTACTAAAGTTTCAAAAAAGAGAGCAGACTCTATCTCGGCTGTGATAACACTGGCGTCGTAGTTGCTAATTTTATACTCTTGCACATAGCGTTTCTTTTTAGCATCAGGAAGCTCTGGAATGGTCTGTGTCTCTTTTTTGAGTTTGTCATCAATCACTACATCCAAAAGATCAGGATCTGGAAAATATCTATAATCAGCACTCTCCTCCTTGCCCCTCATCGATCGCGTCTCATTTTTGACACTATCAAAAAGCCTTGTCTCTTGGACAACATCCTCTTTATACACACCATCTTCCCACGCTTCCATCTGTCTCTGCACCTCTAAATCTATCGCCTTTTGCACAAACTTAAAGGAGTTAATGTTTTTGAGTTCTACTCTTGTGTAGAGTTTGTCATCCCCTTTTGGACGGATAGAGACATTAGCGTCGCAACGAAAGCTTCCCTCTTGCATATTGGCATCGCTAATGCCTAAATAGCGCACAATCGAGTGAAGCTTTTTAAGATAGAGCACCGCCTCATCACTAGAGCGCATATCAGGTTCTGATACAATTTCTAAAAGAGGGGTTCCTGCGCGGTTTAGATCTACTCTGCTACTCTCTTTATCATGAATATTTTTTCCAGCGTCCACCTCTAAATGGGCTCTTGTCACACCAACTACCTTACTGCTACCATCTTCATAATCAATCTCTAAAGATCCATGTTCCACAATAGGCACAGGTAGCTGGCTAATCTGATACCCACTAGGAAGATCTGGATAAAAATAGTTTTTTCTATCAAAAAAACAGCGCTCATTAATTATTGCCTCAATAGCGTGACCTAACATAATCGCTTTTTTTATAGCCTCTTTATTTGGCACAGGTAACGCCCCAGGAAGCCCCAAACATGTAGGGCAAGTGTTTCTATTTGGCTCATCTCCAAAACTTGTAGGGCATGAACAAAACATCTTCGACTTTGTATTGAGTTGTACATGCACTTCCAGACCAATTACTACTTCAAAATCCATTGATTCCTCATTTCACAAAATATCTAATAGAGGCAAAACCGTACACACCAGTGCCTCGCAATTTTTTAATATGCGCCCTAGAGATAATCCCCCCTAAAGCTATCACTTTTGGCTTTATTTTATCATGTATTAGGTTTAATGACTCTACCCCCTTTGGCTCACCCTTATTGGGAGTAGGAAAGATGGGGCTAAAGGTTGCTAGATTGGCTCTTTTTTGTATGGCAAATTGTAGCTCCTCTAAAGAGTGCGTGCTTACAACAACAAACATCCCCTCTCTTTTAAGCTGTGAGATCTTTTTGTGCTGCTTTGAAGAGAGATGCACCCCAAAGCTATATTTCTTGGCCAATGTCCAATCACCACTCACTAAAAACTGCGCCCTAAACCTTGGCGCAATCTTGGCAAGTTCTTGCAAAACTCTCTCTTTTTTCTTTGTGCCCATAGATTTGTCTCTAAACACAACAAAATCCGCTCTTTGCTTTCGCAAACTTCTAGCTACTAACAGTCTTAACTTTTTAGGATCTGTGCTAAAATAGGCCGGATCTGTGATTTGATATTTTTTCATAAACCTCTCAAAATCTATATGTAGGGCATTTCTAATGATAAAGAAAATTGTATTAATTGTAGTATCTCTTAGCTTTTTGTCAGCTCAAGAGAAGATATTTGAACTCCTAGATTACGAACTCGATCCCTACTACTCAAATATTGCCTATTTTCAAAGTATCTCCCAGTCTCCAATTATTGATGCTGGGGGAAAAGATGAGTTTGAGATCTATAAAGATTTCCTCCTTAGCCCCTCTATGCCACAGTTTTTTCTTATTGAAGCAAGCATTAATCCTATGCCTATAGCAGGGATCTACACAAAAAAGAATCATAAAGATCTCTACGATAAAAGCAACTACAAAGAGCAAAATCTCATCCAGTCTTTCACAGCAGGTTTCGAAGAGCCCTACGCGCTCTCTTTTTTTTTAGGGGATATGGTTACTTTCTCTAGACCAGAGGAGGAGAAAAAATCAGAGAACAAAGGCTTTGTTGGCTATCTCT
>JAABTA010000048.1 GCA_011390075.1 Helicobacteraceae bacterium
CAGCAATAAAAATATTGCTATCTTCAATCTGCATTGTCTCTTGATGAAAGCTAGGCATACCTTTTTTATCAAGATCTATTCCAATATTTTCCAATCCAAGATCTTTAATATTGGGAGAGCGCCCCAAACTAGCCACAACCATATCTACCTCTGCTGTTTGAGCACCACTTTTTAAAAGCAATCTATCGCCCTTAGGTTCAATCTCTCCGTGTTCGCCTAGCCAGAGCTCAAACTCATTTTCAAATGCTTTTAAAGCGCTCTTATTAACAACTCTATCACTCAGCCCACCAATAAGATCTTTTGAGTGAATGCCTATCACTTTAATTCCAAGCCTAGAAAGGGCTTGCCCAATCTCTAAACCAATAGGCCCAAGCCCTACTACACCAATCGTTTTAGGAAGGGTAGTTTGCTCAAAAAGCTCATCTGTTGTTAGGATCTTGTCTCTAAAATCTTCCCAAGGTTTTGGAACAACAGGAGTAGTGCCTGTGGCAATAATAATTTTTTTTGCTTCTACTGTTTCCCCATTTACCTCTAGAGTATTTGTAGTAATAAATTTTGCTTTGCCTTCAATATTTTTGTCCCCTAAAGGCTTGACGCCACCTTGAATGTTTTCAGCAACAAATTTGTCTCTAAGTTCTCGTACTTTTTCTAGAACTTTTGCAATATCAACTTGGAGGTTTTCGCTCCCACTTATGCCGTTTTCTAAAAATTGGGTACTTTCATGAAAATTTTTTGCACATTGGATCAAAACTTTTGAGGGCATACACCCAACTCTTGCACAGGTTGTGCCATACTCGCCACTATTAATCAAAACAAAGTTGTCACTCTTTTTTTTAATCTGGCTTACGGCATACAGCCCAGCAGAACCTGCGCCAATAACAGCTACATCAACTTTTCTCATGGTTTACTCCAAAATTATTTCTATACTCTCTATACCGTTTTACAAACAGATCTCCCATCTCTTTTTCTAGATCTTCATACCAAGGGGTATCTTTTTTGGGGGTAAAACTTTTGAGAAAATGCACCTCTAACTTCCCTGGGTGGGTCTTTATTTTTTTAGAATCAAGGATAAACTCACTGCCAACTAAAACAACAGGCTGGACTTTGAGGTTATATTTCTCTGCAATAATTTTGGCTCCAGATTTAAACTTTTTTAAACCCTCACCAAAACTTCTTGTGCCCTCTGGAAAGATCATAATCTCTCTATTATCTTCAAGGCGGTTTTTCACCTCTTTTATTAAGTGAATAATCCCTCTTTTGTCTTGTCTATCAATGGTTATCATCTTTGGAGCACTCATAATACGACCAAAAAAAGGAATTTTTGTAATCTCTTTTTTGCCAATCCAGCATGGATTCCCATCTAACAGTGCTTCTAGGGCGATTATATCGAGCATACTTCTGTGATTAATTATATAGATCTTCGCCTCTTTATCAGCTTCTTTAAAGGTTTGAAACTCAGCCCCCATTACCGTAGTTTGCACTTTTGCCCAAACTTTTCTAATGGCTCGATGTTTAGAGTTAAAAAGATAGAGCAAAATAACAACAATAGAGATTGAAAAAAAACCAAATCCATACACAAAAAGTCCTCGTAGTTTCTCCATTGCTAGCCCTTAATAAAAAATATATCCATACATAAAGAGTATCTCATTATCATAGATCTCACTCTCTAGCATTTTATAGTCTACAATTTTTTGGCTGTTTTTAGAAAACTTCTCTTTGATTGTCAAAATCTCTTGAATAAGTTCCTCCTCATTTTTGCCACTAATAACTACATTCTCTTTTGTATACTCCTTGAGATGTTTGGGAATCTCTTGTTTATAGGTTTGAAACTTCTTTTTAAAATCTTTGGCAGTTTGAGGCAGATCTTTTAAAGGAAATTTTTTGACTGACGCAATGTCAATATCCCCCCATTTTGTTGTTTGAGGTTGACACCTTTGCGTAGGCACACTGCCAGAGATCCCACCACCTTGTTTGGTAGGACCACACCGTTTGTCGTAAAACTCAACATTTATATGTTTTGGTGGGTTTCTCATGCTAGCAATAAATGCAGCATCCAAAAGAGCCATGATTCTCTCTCTATCCATTGGTAAGCCATTGGGAGCTATTTGCTCAGCCATTTGAAGCATTGCAAAAGCACCATCTTGTCTAATTGGACCTATAAGCTCTCGCACTCTTTCTCTGCTTAATGCTTCATTGGTTCTTGTATCGTAAAAGGCAACCTCTAGAAATTGTGGTTCAATATTCATATTGGCTGTGATAGAAGCAACAAGCAACTCCTCGATTGCCTGAGAATCTATATTTATACCATTTTTAAGAAAAATTGAAACAATATCAAAAGCGTGGGCAGGAGGTTTATTTGTTGGATTGGCAAAGGCAAAAATGGATAAAAAAATAAAAAGCAATAGAGTTCTAGTTAATTTCATATTTTTTCCAATAGTGTAGTGTTTATAAACCCCGATTATATCAGATCTCAGTTAACAGCACTCCTGTTCGCATTTGCTTAGTGCTCGCAGACCTGCTTCATCATCAGCCATTTCAAAAAGTTCTTCAAGATAGAACACATTTGCACAAACAAAGTACAAAATCTCCTCTTTTACATCCAGTTTAAAGTCTCTTTTGTAGTAAGCCTCTCCAATTGAAGGCGTCACCTTTTTCCAATAGAGATTGTTGCTTTCAGGGTTTTCTAGCACTCTAAACATATTATCAAGTACCACACAGGCGTTCTCAAAGCAGTCGATGTTTTTAAAACTCTCATACCTCTCTGCTACACGAATATCATTATTGCCCATATTTTAGTCCTTTTTTTGTTTGTATTTTATACAAAAATAGAAAAAGGAGTTGCTTTTATGTGCAAAAAAATTAAGCAATCACCGCTCTTTTGAGCGGTAATTCTATTTGAGATCAAAGCGATCAGCATTCATCACTCTGTTCCATGCAGAGATAAAGTCTGCAATAAACTTTTTATTTGCATCTTTTTGGGCGTACACTTCTGCAATGGCGCGAAGTTGAGAGTTAGAGCCAAAAATAAGATCTGCTCGAGTGGCAGTCCACTTTGTTTTTCCAGAACTTCTATCTAAGCCCTCAAACTCCATCTCCTCTTTATCTTTGGCTTTCCAAACAGTGTCCATATCCAAAAGATTGACAAAAAAATCGTTGGTTAGGGTGCCAACTCTTTCTGTAAAGATTCCATGTTGAGTATTGTTGTAATTAGCACCTAAGGCTCGCATTCCCCCTACTAAAACTGTCATTTCAGGGGCGCTGAGATCGAGAAGTTGTGCTTTATCAACAAGCAACTCTTCAGTGGAGATAGCAAATTGAGTTTTTTGATAGTTTCTAAAGCCATCGGCAATTGGCTCAAGATAGGAGAAAGAGTCAATGTGTGTAAGCTCTTGGGTTGTATCGACTCTTCCTGGGTAAAAAGGCACTTCTATATCAAATCCTGCCTCTTTAGCACCTTTTTCGATGGCAATAGCCCCACCTAATACAATTAAATCTGCTAAGGAAACTGTTTTGTGAAAGGAGCTTTTAATCTTTTGAAGCTTTTGAATAACTTTTTGTGTTCCACGGTTTGCTTCCCAATTTTTTTGTGGTTCTAGAGCAATCCTAGCTCCATTTGCCCCACCTCTTTTATCGGAATTTCTAAAAGTAGATGCCGAAGCCCATGCGGTAAGAACAAGCTCAAAGACTTGTAAGTCTGATGCCAAAATTATCTCTTTAAGATCTTGGATATCTTTTTTGTCTATTAGTTCATAGTCTCTTTTTGGAATTGGATCTTGCCAAATAAGATCCTCTTTTGGAACCTCTGGACCTAAATAGTTAGATTTTGGGCCGAGATCACGGTGAATGAGTTTGAACCACGCTCTTGCAAAAGCATCGGCAAACTCTTCTGGATTTTCATGGAATCTTTTTGATATTGGTCCATAGATAGGGTCCATACGCATTGCTAAATCTGCTGTGGTCATCATGGTTGTCACTTTTTTAGACTTATCGTGTGCCGATGGAGCTAGATGCTCCTCTTTTGGATTAATCGGCACCCACTGCCACGCACCAGCTGGACTTTTTTCTAGGTTCCATTCATATCCAAAAAGAATATCAAAATACTCATTGTCCCACCTTGTGGGGTTGGCCGTCCAAGCGCCTTCGATACCACTTGTAATGGTGTCATTGCCTTTGCCACTTAAAAACTTGCTCAGCCAGCCAAGCCCTTGCGCAGCAAGCCCCTCTGCTTCTGGTTCGGGGCCAACACTCTCTGGATCTCCTGCGCCGTGGCATTTTCCAAAAGTGTGACCTCCTGCCACAAGGGCTACGGTCTCTTTATCTCCCATAGCCATTCGCGCAAAAGTCTCACGGATATCTTTTGCAGAAGCCAAAACATTAGGTTCGCCATCGGGTCCCTCTGGATTGACATAGATAAGCCCCATCTGCACAGCGGCAAGCGGGTTTTCTAGATCTCTTTTTTCTGAATAACGGCTCTTTGTCTTTTCACTAGTAGCTAGCCACTCCTCTTCGCTTCCCCAGTAGATGTCCTCTTCTGGTTCCCAGATATCCTCGCGACCTCCACCAAAACCAAATGTTTTAAGACCCATAGAGTCTAATGCAACATTGCCAGCTAAAAGTATCAGATCTGCCCAAGAGATCTTATTGCCATATTTTTGTTTAATAGGCCAAAGAAGCCTTCTTGCCTTGTCTAAGTTTGCATTGTCTGGCCAACTATTAAGAGGTGCTAGTCGCTGATTTCCTGTAGAGGCGCCCCCTCTTCCATCTCCTGTTCTATAGGTGCCAGCACTGTGCCATGCCATACGGATAAAGAAAGGACCATAATGTCCATAATCTGCCGGCCACCACTCTTGCGAGTCTGTCATGAGATCTAGCAAGTCCTGTTTTAGCCCTTGATAATCTAATTCTTGAAACGCCTCTTTATAAGAAAAGCTCTCTCCTAAAGGATTGACCTTATTGGAGTGCTGAGCGAGAATTTTAAGATTCAGTTGATTGGGCCACCAATCTTTGTTGTAAGTACCTCTATTCCCTGCTGCGGGATTTCCACCTAAACCTGTAATTGGACATTTTCCTGTTCCCATAATTGCTTCCTCCTTATTCTGTTCTTATAGTAACTAAAAAAAAGAGGCAATGTAAATAGTAAAAAATCCTATTTAGGCAAAATTATTATCTGTCTAGACTACAAGCATCACCCATACAGTTAGGTCTCTCTTTTGGCTCTTTTAAAAGCCCAATTTTAAGAGAGTAGTGGTATAAACTGCATCCAACACACACTCCAAAAGCAGTCTCAAGATACAAAAATAAAAAACAGATCACACACAAAATGCAGACACTATTAAAATAGCTAGGATCTTGAAGTAAAAATAGAGAGAGAATAAAAATAACAGTGGTAAGCACAAGCCCCAAACTCCAAGCAAACTGTTTTTGAATAGCTCCAATATACAGAGGAGATTGATCCTCTATAAACCCCTTTGCAATTAAAACAGAGGGAGCATATTTTGGATTGATCACTAACCCAATCAAAAAATTTACAATCAACATAGCTGATAGATAAGGAAGGACCTCATAGTTTCTCAAAACAAACCCATTAACAATGGCAAAAATCCCCACAAGCATCATCACCCCAGCACTTCCGCGCATCACTCGCTCATCTACAACCTTGTAGCCTTTTCCCTCTATATATTCACCAAAAGTAAAAATGGTTTGCTCCTTGTCATCTCTAAATCATTGTGTTAGTTTATACCAAACTTCTTTAGAGTACTCTCTAGCTGATCCACATAGCCCCCTCCAAAAGCTCTGATATGCACGAGCAAAGCGTAGCTATTTAATACATCTACTCTTACTTGCCAAAAATCATCATCAAGAGGGTTGATGCTCCCATAAGCATCATAAAATCTTTTAGAAAATGTATTAAAAAGAGTGCTAAAGGCTATATCATACTCATAGCTTCCATAATAGAGAGCAGGATCTATAAGAACGGTTTGAGTGCCATCATTCATAACATTTCCACCCCATAAATCTCCGTGCAGTATTGTAGGGTATGATGAGGGCAGATAGTTTGGTATCTTTTCGCCAAACTTAGCTATTTTTTCATACAATCTTGCATCAATCCTATGCTCCTCCAAACATTTCTTAGCCATGTACATCACTCTATGTTTAGCAAAAAACTCACCCCAACTCCTCTCTTTTGGATTTGGTTGCACAAAAGGACCGATCGTTGTGTCATATTCATATCCATAAAAGCCAAACCTATTTTGGTGCATTTTTGCCAGTGCCTCTGCAAATTCTGTCTCATCATAGACTCCATGGTAGGGAACTTTTTCTAAAGTAATACTCTGACTATCTACATCCATAACCTTCGGACACAACATAAACCCTCCTAAATATTCCAACATAGAGGCCTCTATCTTCCCGTGAATAGTTTTTTTATAAAAATACTCCATCTACGCTCCTTCTGCTTTTGGTATGATGAGCTTTTTTTCCTTCTACCAAGATTAGTAAATTTTGATTAAAAAGTAGCCTAGTATCTTTTTATAGATGATTTGTTTTAAAAGTTAGAGGCTCCTTAAGTAAAAATAAAATCACGCTTACTTATCAAAAGTGGCCGGATACTAACGCGATTGGTGACGGATCTGGTGCGTTTTTTGCAAAGGAGAAAAGAAAAATATGGTTTATTTTTGGCAAGATCCCAAATAAACTCATCACTACAGCTAGGGCCAATCATTTTTTAGTCTATTTCTCTTCTACAAATTTAGCTTCTCTAATCCATTCGTTCATATTACAAAATCTTTTCTATTTCATTCTATCGAAAGAGAGAATAATTCTTCCACGCAATTCGTGCAACTATTAATTTTAATTTAAGAATAAAGAACTAAAATCTAAGTATTCTAATTATAGGAATGTAATGACAAACAATACTCTATCAATTTTAA
>JAABTA010000049.1 GCA_011390075.1 Helicobacteraceae bacterium
TCGGACATATCGCTAGGAAAGTTCTGTTTGGCATTGGTGACAGCATCTTTTACCTGATCGGCAAACTCATACTTATCCTCGCCTTTTCTCAGTTCTATCACAATAGTGAAGCTTCCAGGGCTTACAGTGGTTGTCATCTCTTTGACGCCGTCAAGATTTTTTATCTCATTTTCAATCTCTCTGACAGCTATTTTATCTAAGATATCGATGGAGGTTCCAGCGTAGCCACCACTTACGGTAACTATATCGAGTTCAAAAGAGGGAAAGATCTCTTTGGGCATTTTCATATAAGAGTAAATTCCAGCTAGAGTAATGAGCACAAAGAGCGTATAATTAAACTTTGTGTTATCTATAAAAAATCGTAATATTTTTTCAAACATATTCCATCCTAAAATAAATTGCGAAATTGTAACTAAATTAATTAAACAATTAGTAACTTACGGAAAATTTGTGATAAAATTTGAATATGTATATTCATCCATTTGATCCAATAGTCGATGCAAACTCACAGATTTTAATACTTGGAAGCTTTCCTAGCCTAGTCTCTTTTGAAAAGAGTTTCTATTATGCACACCCTAGAAATCAGTTTTGGAAGCTCTTAGCCGATGTATTTCAAACACCACTGGAGACACTTCAGCAAAAAAGAGATCTCTGTAAAAATAAAAAAATAGCTTTGTGGGATGTTGTGCAGAGTTGCCAGAGAAACAACTCAAGTGATGCAAACTTAAAAAATATTGAAGTGAACGATTTTGTATCATTTCTTAAAGCCTATCCCTCCATAAATAGGATATACTTCACTGGAAAAAAAGCAGAAAAACTTTTTGAAAATGCTTTTAAAGATCTGGCAATTCAAAGAGAGTGTCTGCCTTCTCCCTCTCCTGCAAATGCTACTATGAGCTATGAAAAGAAGTTGAGAGTATATACAAAAATTTTGAAAAAAGGCTCAGCCTTTTAAGGAGATAGATGAAAAAAAGACAAGCAACAATAAAATTGTTTCATCAAGTGCGGGGCACTCCGCCGAGGAGCTCCTTTTGCCACTTGCCCAAAAAGGAGATTTATAGATGAAAGAAATAGTCAATATTTATAAACACAACAGGGCTTTTATTGAAAGCTTTATTACATCAACCATTGGAAATAGGCATATAAAGGAGCTTAGAAGAAAAGACGCAGATAAGTTTTTTAATGGCTTTAGAAGCTTGGATTTTGTCTACTCCGTTGATGAAAACTGGCACCAAAACAGCCCAAGTTTTTTTCGCTCAAAAGAGGATGACTCTATATTAGGAAGCAAAAAGTTCTATCTCTCCACCAAAATAAGGATGAGAGACAATGGAACTTTTTTAAGTAACCCTTATATCAACTCCTACACAGGAAAGCTCTCTATTACCTATGTGGTCAAAATTGATGATGGCTATTTAGTTTTTGACTTTACCCTTGTCTCCATGCTCAAAAGATTAAAACTGCTAGAAGCCAACTACAATTTGCAGTATCTCACAAAGTTTAGTTACGGAATTATGGGATTTTCTCTGGTGGTATTTGCTATTTTTCTCTCTTTATACGCTCTTGCAACCTTTATGACCTCAATTTTTCCCATAAGCGATATTAGTTTAGAAGCTACATTCAAATCGATTATTGCCCTGACCCTAGGGTTGGCAATTTTTGATCTTGCAAAAACAGTGTTAGAACAGGAGGTTTTTTCAAAATCTCTTTATGAAAACAAAAATGAGCAAAATAAAGTTTTTAGTAAGTTTTTGATCTCTATTGTGATTGCTCTTTCGATTGAGTCTTTAATGGTTGTTTTTAAAGTAGCGCTTTTAGATTATCAAGACATGATCTACGCTTTTTATCTTATTATGGGTGTAGCGAGTATGATTGTAGCCCTTGGTCTGTACAACTACTTAAGCGCAGGGTTTTATAAAAGATGAGAGGTCTAGGGAATAAATATTGCTAATGACTCTCAAAGACAAAGAATATACCTAGGGGGCAAAAAATGCGTAAACTACTGTTAGTGTTAGTTTTTTTCTCTTTTGTTTTTGCAAAAGATAATTTTATTTACGAAAGCTATCAACCATCGGAGATTGAAAAAAGACTGGAATCAATAGAGAAACAGCTCAAGATCCTAAGAGAGTATGTTAGTGTGAGTAAAGCTGGAAAAGTTGTTATAAAAAAAAGCGATGCTTCAAATTCTGCTTTAAAAAACGATATAGGATCGCTTCAAAGAGCTGTCGGGTCTTTAAGAAAAGATGTAAGCAATTTGCAAAACTCTCAAGGAGCTACTTCTAGTAAAATTCTTTCTAAAAAAATGACCGAACTAGAGGGTAAAATAGCAAACCTAGAGACACCTAAAACGAGTAACGGTGTTAAATCGAGCGAACACGATAGTATGAGAATAGATATCTTAGATGAGAAGATCTCCAATCTAGAAAAAAAGATGAATAGGTTGCAAATTGATGTAGGTAGTGCCTCTACCTCTTTAAATGTTGATGGCTTGCTTAAAAACCCTCTTATTGAGTACACACTGATTGGCTTAGCTTTTGTGATTTTACTCATTTTTGCTATGGTAATCAGTGCTATGAGCCGAGCTAAAGAGGCTATCTCTAGAGCCAATAGGGTAGCCGACGCCATTGCAAAAAGTTCTAGAAAGAAAGAGGAGCCACAATCTTCTCAAGGCAATAAACCAAAAAACCCACAAGAGCCAAACAAAGAGATCTCTCAAAATAAAAGCGCTGAAACAAAAAAAGAAAATTAAGCTAAAAACAGAGATGAGATAAAATAGTTTGCCAAAAAGAGAGTCACAGAGGAGATAACAACAGCTTTTGTTGTGGATTGACCAACTCCTCTAGCTCCCCCCGAGGTAAAGTAGCCAACATAGGTGCCTATCCACGAGATCAAAATTCCAAAAACAGCGCCTTTGACAATTCCCTCAGCAAAATCTCCAACTTCTGCTAGTTGCCTGATTGTGTCTAGATACGCTGTGGGATTTACCCCTAACGCTTGGGTTGCTAAAAAATAGGCACTAAGATTTGCTACAAAATCAAACACTAAAATAAGCATAGGCAAAGAGACGACGGTGGCAATAATTCTTGGAATAATAAGGTATTTCGTGCTATCAACGGATAGAACATCAATAGCGTCAATCTGTTCTGTAACGCGCATTGTGCCAAGCTCTGCTGACATGGCACTTATCGCTCTTGAGATGACCATCAGCGTTGTAAATACAGGTCCAAGCTCTTTGCCTATGGCTAAGAAAATTGTGTACCCCATCATTGCTTCTGCTCCAAATTTATTAAAAGCGTAATAGAGTTGAATAGCTAAAACAAGTCCTGTAAAAACTCCTGTGAGAATAACAACCCCTAAAGAGTTAGCTCCAATAGACTCTATCTGAATAAGAATCTGTTTTATGCGCACTGGCTTGGAAAAATATTTTGGAATAAGTCTTAAATGAAATAGAAAAAAAGCGCCTAGAAGTGGGATCTGTTGGGCAAGCATGACAAAAGGTTTTCCAAATGGGGTAAAAATTTTTTCAACTCTATTCACACTGACTTCTTTTAAAAAAAATGTAATTTGGCGATATTATAGCAAATAACTATATAGTATAATCTTGCATTGAGATTTAAAGGAGAGTCAGTGGCTGAAGAAGAAAAAAAAGATGGCGAAGAGGCTCCAGCAGAAGAGGGCAAAAAGAAAAAGAGCCCAATGACCCTTATTATCATAGCTATTGCTGCTCTTTTATTGATTGTTGCAATAGTAGTAGTTGTGCTTATCTTAAGTGGTGAGGAAACGCCACAACAAGGGGAAGTAACAGGCAATAGAGATACGGCTTCGAACCAGATCCGAGCGACAACAGGAGCCCAATTAGGGCCAGTAGTTCCTATGGAGCAGTTTATTGTCAATCTTGTGAGTAATGATGGACGAAGATATTTAAAAGCTGAACTCCAATTTGAGTTAAGCGATAATGGGCTCATGGATGAGGCAAGTAATAAGCAACCTTTAATTAG
The DNA here is from genome assembly GCA_011390075.1 of Helicobacteraceae bacterium. GTDB lineage: Bacteria > Campylobacterota > Campylobacteria > Campylobacterales > SZUA-545 > JAABTA01. Next base: position 3,996 of record JAABTA010000049.1, read on the forward strand.
AGATGTCATCATTCGAACGCTCTCATCGAAAACTTATGAAGAGGTCTCTACAGAGAATGGAAAGTTGAGACTAAAAGAGGAGCTTATTGGCAATATTAATGCTCAGCTCATCGATGGAGAAGTGGTGAATATCTTCTTTACAAAGTTTGTTGTGCAGTGATTGGTATTGATGTTATATCAATTAGTAGAATTGAAAAGTTTATAGAAAAATATGGCGAGAGAGCTCTCTCTCGCTTTTTATCTCCCAAAGAAATTTCCCTTGTCAAATCAGCGCAGAGTGCAGCTGGATTTTGGGCTGTTAAAGAGGCGGTCTCAAAAGCGCTAGGCTGTGGTATTGGAGCTGAGCTCTCTTTTTTTGACATAGCGATCTCTAAAACACCCAAGGGTGCGCCTCTAGCTACTCTGAGCCAAAAGGCGCAAAAGCTTCATGGTGTGCATACTCTCTGTGTCTCTATTACTCATGATAAAGATCTAGCTATTGCTGTGTGTTGGTGTGAGTAAAATAGGGTGAATAACTCCACCTCTTTCTTATTTATTTTGTACCATTTCGTTAATAATAGCAAAAAGTTGTGAGCTGGCTTTTTCTGCCTCTCTAAAATGACTCACAATAATTTTGTGAGAGTCTTTATTCATCTGTTGCAACTCTTTGACAGAGCCAATAATCTTTTCGTGGACTATTTTGTGTGGTTCATTGAGCTTTTTGTACGCTTCTGTGTGTCCAAAGTATTTTTTACCATTGCCTGTGTCGTACCACTTGCCTAAGCGACAGTTGTGGTGATCTTTAAACTCTTTATCTGTTTTGTTATCAATCACCGCTTGATAGCCGTTGGATTTGTAGACGAGGTGGTCAAATTTTGCCAGTGTTCCAAAGAGCTTATGGGCAACACTCTCATTTCCAGATTTTATCTCTTGGGCACTGGAGATGAGTTTTTCTAGAGCATTTTGGAACTCATCAAGTTTCCCAGAGGAGTCATTAGCGTAGCTTTGAGACTTGTCATTAATATCTACTAATGATGAAGTTGTCTGTTTGAGCACATTAATGCTCACATCGATCTCTGCTGTTGCTTTTTGGGTTCTTTCCGCTAGTTTTCGCACTTCGTCTGCAACAACAGCAAAGCCTCTGCCGTGATCTCCAGCTCTTGCGGCCTCTATTGCGGCGTTGAGAGCTAATAGATTGGTTTGATCAGAGATGTCTTTAATTAAAGTGATGGTGGCGCTAATCCCATCAACATTTTGATGGAGTGACTCTGTATTGTGCTTGGATTCATCCACCATATGCACTACATCGTTCATTCTACCAAGGACCTCCTCGGTGCTTGCGCGCACCTCTTTGATAATCTCTCCATTGTTTTCATTATAGATATTGACTTCGTCGATTCTTTCGATACTGTCTGTAAGGCTTGCTTGCATATCAGTAGCATTTTCTACAGTGTTATTGATCATAAGATCTGTCAGTTCTACAATAAACTCAGATCTCTGTAGGTGCTCTTTGGCCTCTTTGGTGGCCTCTTGTGCTTTTTGCGCTTCCTCTTTTGCCTGTTTTGCAATTGTTTCTACTTTGTCGATAAAGCTATTAAGAGCAACCGCTGCCTCTCCAATCTCATCTTTTGATTGAATATTAAGGCGCTTAGAGAGATCACCATCTCCACTGGCAAGATGAATAGAGGTCTCTTTAAGGTTGCCAATTGGTTTAGAAACGGAGCGACTCACAACAAACAGTAAAAAGCCAAGAATAAAAAGATCCACTAGACCCATAATAAGAAGCTGTCTAATAAGTGTGTTTTCTGATTGGGCAATGGTTCTTTCTACAACCGCAACATCTTCTGAAACGACCCCATAGCCTACAATTTGTCCAGAATAATCGGTAATAGGAACTGAGGCGATAAAGTGTTTTCCTGAGATATGGTGCGTGCTGGTGTTGCTAATATTTACTCCTTGAAGATCTTTTAAAAAGCTCTCTTGGATATTCTCTTTTTTTACAGCTAAAGTGTAGCCACCAATTTTGTAGCTATCTTGCAAAGCAGTGGCAATATCTAAAAATTCATCTTTAATAAAAACACCAATATCATAATTGTGGCTTTTTTTCCCATCTCTTACAATAGAGTTAAGCCCTTGCATAAACTCAACAGAGCCTAAAAGCGTGCCATTATCAATAATAGGAGAGAGCCCCCTTACAACAAGCCCCGCTCTTCCTAGCTCTACTGCAGCAAATGCATTTTGCTGCTTTTGTACATCAATAACTGTTTGTCTAAAAGAGCTAAGGTCATCTCCCCACTTATTAGGACTCCAAGACCGTAAAAATGAGTGAATAGTGTTGTCATGGATATGGATTTTAATGTTTTTAAAGGTGGTGTTTTCTTTAAATATATCCGATAAACTCCCAAGGCCATCA
>JAABTA010000050.1 GCA_011390075.1 Helicobacteraceae bacterium
TTGTACGCAATGACTCTACAATAGAGTGATTTTGCGAGATGGAGATGGCATTGGTCACACCAATGTTAAACTTGCCTTCTAAGGCACTCTCAAAGTGACTTTGCAGTGCTTTTGTCTCATCTTTATAGACCTCCTCTTTCATGGATGAAAGAGACATAAAAAAGTTAACTAAAATAACAGCAAATCCTACAATAATGGCTGTTATGAGTGGAATATGAATTTTTTGACCTATTGTCATGGGTTAGCTCCTTGTATCAGTTGTGATATTATAACCAATGTTTATTTTAAAAACCTCATTATATTAGGTAGTTTTATAACCATACACCATTTACAATAAAGTACTGTAGTGGATAAAAATTGACAAGCAGAAAAAAGAGGAGTAAAAGAATCATAGAAAATTTTCTTA
>JAABTA010000051.1 GCA_011390075.1 Helicobacteraceae bacterium
AAAGCTTTCGCACACTACAGATGGTAGACGACCCTTTAAAAAAATCTAGCGAACCAAAGGCAGGCCAGAAGGCCTGTCTTTTCTCACATTACAGTATTTATATTCTTTTAAAAACAAACACAAAATTTGCAAGGAAACAATAATGGCAAGAAAAACCCCTTTGGCTATGGTCAGAAATATAGGCATTGCTGCACATATCGATGCTGGTAAAACAACAACAACAGAAAGAATTCTTTTCTATACAGGTATTTCACACAAAATTGGTGAAGTACATGATGGTGCGGCAACTATGGATTGGATGGAACAGGAAAAAGAGAGAGGTATCACAATTACTTCTGCTGCAACAACTTGTTCTTGGAAAGACAAACAGATCAATATTATCGACACCCCGGGACATGTTGACTTTACAATTGAGGTTGAAAGATCAATGAGAGTTCTTGATGGGGCTGTGGTTGTCTTTTGTGCAGTTGGTGGTGTGCAGCCACAGACTGAAACGGTTTGGAGACAAGCTAATAAATATGGTGTTCCAAGAATTGTTTTTGTCAACAAAATGGACAGAATTGGTGCCAACTTTTTTGCTGTTGAAAAACAAGTTGCTGAGAGACTCAAGGCAAAACCAGTGCCAATTCAAATTCCTATTGGATCAGAAGATGAATTTGATGGTGTAGTTGATTTAGTGACAATGAAAGCAATTGTATGGGATAAAGAAGCTGCGATGGGCTCTAGCTATGATATCGTAGATATTCCTGCTGATTTACAAGAGACAGCTGAAGAGTATAGAGAGAAACTTTTAGAGAGTCTTGGTGATATTAATGACGAATTGGCTGAGAAGTTTTTAGAGGGCGAAGAGATCTCAGAAGAGGAGATTAAAGCAGTTCTTAAAAGAGGTACGCTAGATATGGAAATTATTCCTATGCTTTGCGGTACTGCATTTAAAAATAAAGGTGTGCAAACACTTCTAGACGCGGTTATCGACTACCTCCCGGCGCCAACTGAAGTTGCAGATATTAGAGGCATTGATCCAAAAACAGAAGAAGAGGTTATTGTTCCATCAACTGATGAACATCCATTTTCAGCGCTTGCGTTTAAAATTATGACAGACCCTTTTGTTGGACAGTTGGCTTTCTGTAGAGTTTACTCTGGTAAATTAGAATCTGGTAGCTATGTTTACAACTCAACCAAAGAGAAAAAAGAGAGAGTCGGAAGACTTCTTAAAATGCACTCAAACAAAAGAGAAGAGATTAAAGAGCTCTACGCTGGAGAGATTGGCGCAGTTGTTGGTCTTAAAGATACTCTTACAGGGGACACTATTTGTGATCCAGATAAGCCTGTAATTCTAGAGAGAATGGAGTTTCCAGATCCAGTTATCTCTGTTGCCGTTGAGCCAAAAACAAAAGCAGACCAAGAGAAGATGGGTGTGGCGCTTAAAAAGCTTGCAGAAGAAGATCCTTCATTCCAAGTAAGTTCAGACGAAGAGTCAGGGCAGACTTTAATTGCTGGTATGGGCGAACTTCACTTAGATATTCTTATTGATAGAATGATGAGAGAGTTTAAGGTAGAGGCAGAAGTGGGACAGCCACAAGTTGCTTATAGAGAGTCTTTTAGAAAACCAATTGAGCATGAATACAAATATGCAAAACAGTCAGGTGGTAGAGGACAATTTGGTCATGTTTATTTAAGACTAGAGCCACAAGATGCTGGTTTTGGCTATGAGTTTGTTGACGCTATTAAAGGCGGTGTTGTACCAAAAGAGTATATCCCAGCTGTTGATAAAGGGATTCAAGAAGCTATGGTCAATGGTGTTATTGCTGGATACCCTGTTGAGAATATGAAAGCTACTCTTTATGATGGAAGTTATCATGATGTTGACTCATCTGAAATGGCATTTAAACTGGCAGCTTCTATGTGCTTTAAAGAGGCAGCCAAAAAAGCTGGTGCTTATCTTTTAGAGCCTATGATGAAAGTTGAATCTGAGATGCCAGAGGAGTACATGGGTGATGTTATTGGTGATATGAACAGAAGAAGAGGCCAGGTACAGTCAATGGAAGATACGCACTCAGCAAAAAAAGTAGTGGCTATGGTTCCACTTTCTGAAATGTTTGGATACTCAACTGATATCAGATCGATGACGCAAGGTAGAGGTACTTACTCAATGGTGTTTGACCACTATGAAGAGGTTCCTTCTAATGTAGCCGAAGAAGTTATTGCAAAAAGAAACTCGTAAATCGTTACTAGCTAAAGGAGGTGAGCTTCACCTCCTTTAGCTAGCTTCTTTCTTTAAATTCTAAATTTCTCTGTCACAATATTATCTAGAAGTACAAATAGTTCATCGCTACTCTTTTCTGCTTTTTTAAAGTTTTCAATGATTGTATCTCTGTGGCTATTTACTGTTGCTTCGCCTTTTTTTACATAGTCAAGGTTTTCTAGAATAAGTCTATGTACCTCTTTGTGTGGCTCTGCAATTTTACTGTACGAGCTTGTATTTTTGTAGATCTCTTTGCCTTTGTGCTGATACCATTTTCCAAAACTACACTGGGTTTCGTCATTTTCATTCTCAGCAGGAGTGAGGTTGACTACACTGGAGTATGCGTTGGATTTAAAGATAATATGATCAAGCTTTGCAAGAATTCCTAGAAGCTTGGCTTCGTTAAATGATGAGATCTGATTGGCTGTTGTGGCACTATGACTAAAGCTTTTTATTTTTTCCATAAACTCCTCCATAGTAGCGTTGGTTTTATTGGCAATTGTGTCTACTCTTTGGGAATTTTCCTGAATCCCTGTGGACTCTTGCTGGAGGGTTTGGATGGTAATAGAGATCTCTGTGGTAGCCTTTTGTGTTCTCTCCGCTAGTTTTCGTACCTCGTCTGCAACAACAGCAAAGCCTCTTCCATGCTCACCAGCCCTTGCTGCTTCTATAGCTGCATTAAGGGCTAGAAGATTGGTCTGTTCTGCAATATCTTTGATAAGTTGCACTATAGAAGAGATCTCATCAGTTTTATTACTGAGTGCTTCAATAGCAACAGTCGATTCGCTTATGATCTCTATAAGCTCTGCTATTTCCGTAGAGACGCTTTCTACCGAAACAAGCGTTGTATTGGCCTCTTCGGCTGTTTGTGTCATCTCGGAAGAGAGTTTCTTGGAGTTCTTGCTCCCTTCTAGCACATCTTTTTGAATCACATCTAGTCCGTGATCAAGCCCGCCACCAATGGAGTGAAAAAGCATCGTAAGCTCTCCTCTAGTTTTAAACTTTGCACTCTCTCTCATGTGATGAATTGCATTAGAGATCTCTAAAGATGTGTAGTTAAACTCATTTTTAAGCCCCTTAGGAAAGACATCTCTGTAGGCGGCTCCTTTTTCGAGCTCTCTTATGGAGTTTCTGCTTTCTCGTAAAAAGATCTCTACTTGATCTAGCAAGTCGTTGATGCCCCACGCCAGCTTACCTATTTGTGTACTGTCATTGGCATTGGGGATTCTGTTTGTAAGCTCACCGTTTGCTGCACTATTTACAACAGAGACTATCTCATCAAGATTTGTATCATTTTTGCAATTTCCTGCAGACCGTGTAGGCAGAAACAAAGAGAGAAAAGAGATAACAAGTACAAGTGTGCTTACAATCTTCTCATCTGTCATAAGTAAAAGATAGATACTGCCAACAACTGCTACACAAAAGAGAGTGAGAAAGCTTGCATTTTTTAGATTACTATTTACATGATTCATTGTGCGACCTCTCTTTGAAGATTAATTATAAACTCGTCATAACTCGTATTTAGACCCTCTAATGTCTGCATTAAAAGTTTTCTAGAGCCTTCAACTCCGCTTTTTTGCTCCTCTTGCAAGAGATCTCTGTATAGAGGTGTGATTGTTTCAATAGCACTTTTAGGCGGTTTTCTTCGGCATGATGTGTAGCCAATAATCTTTCCGCTAGGGTCTATATCTGCGGTGATATAGGTAAATACCCAATAGAAGCTTCCATCTTTTGTTAGATTTTTGACAAAACCAAAAAACTCTTTTTTCTGCTTAATTAAATCCCAAGCATGCTTGAATGCTATAGCTGGCATATCTGGATGCCTAATAAGATTGTGATTAGAACCAATAAGTTCGGTGTTGGAATAGCCAGCCATCTCTATAAATATTCTGTTACAGTAGGTGATAAAACCTTTTGTATCGGTTTTTGAGATAATAAAATCATTATCCCCTAAAGAACGCTCTTTATTTATAGGCGTTGGTCTATTTTTTTTGTTTAACCCTGACATGTAATCCTCCCTAAAAGGATTACTCAGCAAAAACTATTCTCATTTTGTCAATAAGCGCTTGTGCTTCAGACTCTTTTCCCTTAAAAATAATAAAACCGTGGCGATTTGCATCATTGGTTATAGGCAAAATTGTATCACCTGGTTTGACAAAGATCTTGGAGGTCACTACTTTTGGATGATGTAAGATCTTATTGTAGCCCTCAACTCTTATAATCATTCCTAGAGGTGGAAAACGAAAAAATTTTAAAACAATCTCTTGGTGTCTGCTTGGTATGTAGAGATCTTTTTTAATTTGTAAACAATCGCAAATATATTGTTCTAAAAGATCAATGCCACTGGAGTAGGGGGCAATAATAGAGGAGGTAAAGACTCCACCACCACGATTTGTAGACTCTATAAGATAGATGCCATCCTTAGAAATCATAAACTCGGCATGGGTCATGCCAAAATCATATCCAAAACATCTGCTTACCTCTTCATTTACTAGCAGGGCTCTATCTTGAATAGTGCGATCAAGAGCGCAAGGGTAGCTAATAGTTGTAGCCACCTCTCCATCCTCTTGCTTTAAGATCTTATCGCCAATAGCTAAAGACTTTGCTCCTTGGCTTGGGAAACTGTATCCATCAATTGTAATTTGGACTCCATCTATAAACTCTTCTATTAAAACAAGTCTAGAGTGGGAGTGAAGTAGAGCACCTTGATAGGCTTTGTCGATCTCCGCTTTATTTGTGATCTTGCTAACACCAAAGCTCCCTCTATTATCCACAGGCTTTACAATAAGGGGAAAGTCGACCTTTTGGGCAAAATCTTTTACATCTTCCACCGAAAGACAAAGCTTATATAAAGGAGTTTTTATTCCACTTTGGCTGGCTCTCTCTCTTTGCAAAAATTTATTATTAGAGATCTGAGCAGCTTCTAAAGAGGGGCCTGCAAGCCCGAGAGCATAGGCAACAAAACTTTGAGCCAACAAAGAGTAGTCGCAGTTATCACTTACAACAGCATCAGGACGGATCTTTTTTGCGTATTCCAATATAGCCTCAAGATCTCTAATATCACAGATCTTTATATCTTTAAAGTCCACATCTTTTATATAGTTATCATCGTAGTGTACTCCAAAAATCTCAGCTTCTATAAGAGCTAACTTCTCTACCAATAGCCGCTGTTCCCATCCAATACTAATGACTAAAACTCGCATTTTTACTCTTTTTTGAAATTTACCCTTTAAGTATAATATAATTTGGAACATTAATTCCTTAGTTATAAAGAACTTACAATTGGAGAAAATATGCCAAAAAGAAAGCAGTTTTTATTAGACACTTCTGTCATTTTAGATGATCCACAAAATATTTTGCATCTCTATCAAGATGGAAACAACAAGATAGCTGTTACAAATATTGTTTTAGCAGAACTTGATAAGAAAAAAGAGGGGCACACTGAGACATCATTTTTTGCAAGAGAGTTTTTTAGGCTTATTGCCAATGACAACGGCAAGGCTGTGACAAAGTGCCCTTTTATAGATGAGACCTTAAATGGAGACTTTATTCGCCAAATGAATCTTAAGTTTGATGGTGTGGATGTGCCCATCTATGTTATTTACAGACCAAAATACCATGAAGAACATGAGAGTAATGACTTTAAAATTGGAGATATTGCCAAAGACTATAATCTCAAACTCATCACAAATGATATAGCCTTTAAAGTTCGCTCTCTTTCTCGTGGAATCGAGGTGGAGTCGCTCTACAAAGATAGCGAAAAAAATCCTACAAAATATAAGTTTTTCCATACATTCAAGATTGACCCAGAAAAAGAGCTAGAGGATCTCAAAAAAAATAGTGAGTTTTTAGAGCTCCACGACTGGAACATGATAGAGCTAGATGAGACACTGGAAAATTCCGATATTGAAAGTGGTAAAAAACGCTTTGGACTCAAGGTGCATGGACAGTTTGAAGAGATTGATCTAGACGCAATCATACAGCAAACCAAGCCATATATTGCTCCTGTGAACTTAGAGCAAAAATTTTTCTACTCCATGCTTATTCACCCCACAAATCAACTAACAGTGTGCACGGGAAGCACAGGAAGCGGAAAAACACTTATGGCGCTCCAAGCTGGAATATATCTGCAAAAACAGGGATTGGTTGATGGGATTATCTATATTAGAAATACCGTTACCTCAGTGGATAAAGAGGCAGAACTGGGATTTAGAAAAGGGGATCAAGAGCAAAAGTTGGGCTTTTTTATGTATCCGCTCTATGCCACCATTAACTTTACTATAGAAAAAATAAGAAATGATAGCTGGGATAATGCTCAAGAGTACACAGGAGAAGTTAACGGCATCGACAAAAAGGAAGCAACAGAAAAATTTATTGCCAATCATAATATAGAGATGATGGATATTGCCCACGCAAGAGGCACAACTATTAGCAGAAAATTTGTTATTTTTGATGAGGCACAAAATGTCTCAAATGCAACTCTAAAACTCATTGGAACAAGAATGGGCAAAGAGACTCGTATGGTTGTTCTTGGTGACTGGGG
>JAABTA010000004.1 GCA_011390075.1 Helicobacteraceae bacterium
AACCTGCAAGAGGATAATAATCACACCAATCCCACTCATAAATCCCGAGGTCACAGGATAGGGAATATAGTGCACAAAACGCCCTATTTTTATAAACCCTAAGCCAATTTGAATAACCCCAGCTAAAAACACAATGGTAAAGATAATAGCCACAGAATCAGAATAGAGAGCAAAAACAGAAGCAAATACTACGGTCATAGGCCCTGTTGGCCCAGAGATCTGTGTTTTTGTCCCCCCAAGAATAGATGCAAAGAATCCCAAAATAATGGCACCATAAATACCAGCCATAGCTCCCATACCGCTGGCAACACCAAAAGCAAGTGCTAAAGGAAGCGCAATAATCGCACTTGTTATCCCCGCCACAACATTTTTATAGATACTATCACCCAAATGCTACTCCTTTGCTATGGATTATAGCACAATTGTAAAAATATTTTCCCCGTTATTGTGGTGATACACAAGCTTATACTCGTGTCTATCTAAGATCTTTTTTACAATACTAAGCCCTAGACCAAATCCTTTTTTGTCTCTATTTATACTCTCTCTAGTAAAAGGCTGCAAGTAGTACTCTAGATCTTTATCGAGGCTTTTTCCTTTACTGGCTACGACAATCTCTTGTTTTTGATAAGTGACCGCTATTGTTGCATCACTGCCATACTTGATTGCATTCTCAATCAAATTTTTAAGAGCGATGCTCAGATAGTAGAGATCTCCTGTGATTTTTTTGTCTTGATGAATAGTTAGGGCAATACGCTCTTCGTCCACAACCAAAGAGGAGACGCTCTCTAGAAAAAGTGTCTCAAAGCTAAACGCCTCTTTTGCTAGCTCTTTGAAGCTAAGCTTTTTTATCTCTAGCACCTCTTCGGTAAGCCTATCTAATAAGGAGATATTTTTTTTCATCATCTCTTTTGTTTTAGACTCCTCTAGGTCTTCTAGGGAAAATTTTAGTTTAGCAATAGGGGTTTTAAGCTCATGACCAACATCTCTTAGAAGCTCCTCTTTTGTCTGAATAAGATCTTGAATTGTTTTTGCCATATGATTAAAAGAGTGGGCAAGCCTTGCTACCTCGTCATTGGAGCTTGTCTGTACTCTTGCAGAAAAATCTCCCTTTGAAAAATTCTCTATCTCTTTTGCTACTCGGTTAATAGGAGAGACAATCTTAAGCACAACAAAATAGATAAGCAATAAAATAGCCACAGCTCCAAGAAGAAGATACCCCAAAAACTTGTACTCTGCGCTATTTGTATCATCTTGAAGTTTAAAAAGAAACTGCTCGTCAAGGTAGTTGATCTCTAAAAAGTAGCTTAGAAGCTTTTCGTAGATGACAATCTCTCCAAAGGTGTGCTCTGTTTTGTAGATCTCTTTGGAAAAGGAGTACTCATCCTCTTTTATTGGTTGCAGGTTGTAGTGTGCATAGATCTTTTCTAAAGCACTGGCATCATACAAAGACTCTAAGATCTCTACAGAAGCCGAGATGAGATGCTCTTGTTTACTTTTATTGAGAGCATTTTCTAAAATATCCTCTGCAAATACAGCAATCGCAACCATAAGAGCAATACTTAAGGCAATAAGATAGGAGATTTTTGTGTTAATGCCCATGGCTACCCAATAAACTTATAGCCAACACCCCAAATAGACTTAATATAATGAGGAATTTTACTATCATCACCAATTTTATATCTAATATTGCTAATGTGCATATCGACCGTTCTGTTTTTACTATTTGCATCTAACGAGGTGCCGTGGATAAGTTGCTCTCTAGAGACAATTTTTTCTCTATTTTTAATAAGTAGCATAAAGATCTCTGACTCTACTTTGGTAAAATCGATGCTAAATCCATCAAACATAACCGATCTTCCACCATTTTGAATCAGAAAACCACAGATGCTCTCCTCCTCTTTTTTCACTCTTTTAAGCAGTGCCTCAATCCGCAATACTAGCTCTCTTGGCTCATACGGTTTGGCCAGATAGTCATCGGCTCCAATTTCGTATCCATAGATCTTATTGCCAAGATCTCCCCTTGCACTAGAGATTATCACAGGAATATCTTTTGTCTCTTTAATGATCTTTAAAGCATCAAAGCCATCCATCTCTGGAAGCATAAGATCTAAAATAACAAGATCTATCTCTTTGTGTTTTTGCAAGATATACTCGGTAGCAGATACAGGAGAAGCAAAAGCTATAACATCTGCGTTAAACTTTTTAAGATACTCCACAATTAAAGCGGACATATCCTCATCATCTTCAATGAGCACAATGCTTTTATTCAATCTCCCACTCCTCCAAATCTTTTGCAAACTCTCTTCTTTGCTTTGGGCTTAAGATAGTGTGAACCTTTGCCAAGATCTCTGCCTCTATCCTTATGGCTTTATGGTAAAGATCGCTTTTTATCTCGATGAAGTCCTCTTTTTTAAAATCCTCATCCTTAAACATTTTTTCTAAGCGCTCTTCGAAATCTTCCTCATCCTCTTCGTGCTCTTTTCTCAATTTGTGATAGCTTTTAAAGAGATCTTTGAGCTGAGTGTTTTGTTCACTGCTAAGTTCTAGCTTTTTAAGATCTCTTGGGAAATGCCTATCATCATCTGCTTGAAGATTTACCCCAAACAAAAAAAGCCCTATAAATAAAATTTTTAACAACTACCGTGCCTTACTCAACATATAAACCAAAACATCCCCTTGTTCTTTAGGTGTTCCAAGTCTATTATAAACATCTTTAAAATTCCTTCTAAGCCACTTTTGCACATTGCGCACATCCGTCATTGCCTCGGGATTGGTTTTTCTTGAGAGTGGCTCTATAGCCTTTCCTGTAAAAAAGTGCTCTCCTTTTTGTGTAAAATCACTGGTATGGCAACTGACACACGAGATCTTTTTCCCTTTTTTGCCAATATGTTCTGTTGTAAAGATCTGCTCTCCTCTTTGAACAGAAAAACCTTGAAAACTGCTCTGCTTTTTTTGCACCTCTTGCTCTAGACTCTTTACAAACTCATCAATCGGCTCTGCAAAAAGCGCCGATACAAATACAACTACTCCAAAAAATAATTTCATTTTAACCACCTTTGTTTTTTAACTATTATCCAAGATAAACATCAAAAACAGAAATAGATATTCTTGACAAATTCTTGACACAATAGGTTTCAAGAAAGTGTCAATTCGCTCTTGACACTTTAATACTACAATACTCCCAAGGAGAAAAAATGAGAGTTTGGAGCAAGAGATTTATTCTATTTCATTGGCTACTTGTAAGCACTATTGTGCTGGGGTATCTCTCTATTGAGTTAGGATTTGAGGAGTTGCATTTTCTTATTGGCTACGCACTTGTAGCGCCTCTTGTGCTTCGCTTGTATCTTTTCATCTTTGGTAACACCTATGAAAGACTCTCTGCTTTTGCAGTGATCAAAGATTTTACAAAATATCTCAAAAACAAAGAGAGCTATATTGGACACAATCCACTCGCTAGTCTCGTGATGGCTTGTATGCTTATGACTATCTCTATTCTCTTTCTCTCAGGGCTACTTCTTGAGAGTTTTTTAGAGTTTCAAGGCCTTTTTGTCTCTTTAGCTCTAGAAGTTTCCAAAGAGACAACAGCGTTTATAAAAAATGTTCATGCCTACTCCTTTAATCTTTTGCTCTTGTTTATAGCTTTGCACCTAGCAGGGCTAGGGCTCTCATACAAAGAAGATAAAACCAAACATATACAATCAATTTTTACAGGGAGAAAAAATGCGTAATATAGTACAAATAGTTACTGCTTTGGTGCTTTTAGCTTTTCCTCTATTAGCCAATGAAAAAGAGATAGAAGAGCAAATTCTCAATCCTCCAGCATCATTTACAGAAAATGATCTCCATCAATATCTGGGATTTGGTGCCGTGGCAACGGGCATTTTAGCTGGCACTCTCTATCGTCCAAATAGTGGCACAGACTATGAGACTCACGAAAAGATGGCAAATTTAGCCACTGCTCTAGCAGTAGGTGCTGTGGGCACTGGATTGTACTCTCATCTTGATGACTTAAATGTAGATTTTGGCTGGCGAGATCCAGACAACCAACACATTTTTTTAGGTGGGCTAGGAGCCCTTTTAATGGCGTACTCCATTGCCGAAGCTCCAGATGGCGGCCACGCAGATGCTGGCATGGCTGGGGTTGGTCTAATGGCTATCTCCATAAAACTCACTTGGTAAAGGATAACAAATGCGAAAAGTAATTTTTTTAGTAGTAGCAATCTCTTTTTTGATTGCTGATGATGATGGAGGTTTTTTTGATCTGTTTGAAAGAAAAAAAGGTGTAGAGCCTATTAAAAACGAGCTCTATAGTAATGAGTGTGGAAGTTGCCATTTTGCCTATCAGCCAGGGCTCCTGCCTAAGAGGTCTTGGAGAAAAATGATGCAACCACAAGAACTAGAAGATCACTTTGGTGATGACGCTTGGCTTCCTGAGGATATTAGGCTAGAAGTAGAGCGAATTTTACTAGAAAAAAGTGCTGATACCTCGAGCTACAAGCGATCCAAAAAAATTATGGCATCCATAAGAGAGAGCGAGGCTCCTTTGCGTATAAGCAGAACAAGGTATCTAGATAGAAAACATGATGAGATCCCCAAAAGACTCGTTGTACAAGAAGAGGTCAAATCCTTTAGCCACTGCGCAAAATGCCATACGGAAGCAGAAAAAGGGATATATGATGATGACGATGTCGATATTCCAAACTATGGTAGATGGGACGACTAGCACAGATGGGCATAAAAAGAAGCGTTACACTCAGTTTCATAGCCATTACTATTTTGACTATACTTATAGCCACCATCAATCTTGTCTCTTTGTATAAAATCAAAGAGAATCAAATTTCCCAACAAGATATCTATAAATTGGTCTCTATGCAAGAGAGCATGAATACTCTCTTGCAAGATCTTGTGGATACAACAGATAAAACCTCACTCGAAACAATTAAAAAAGATTTTAATACCTATGAAGAGAGCTTTGAAGCCATCCGTGAAAAACTTACTATTGATGACAAAGATGATTTTTTAGATCTTTTTATAGGTGATATTCATCATGATAGAGTTGTAACGCAACTTATGAACACTCTTTTCTCCCACGAAAAAGAGATAGAGGATTTTTTTGAGGAGATCTACAATCTGCAATTAGAGAGAATTGATCTAGTCAAGCGCTTTCAGGAAAGATACCCACAAGAGAGCAGACTAAGAAATACTATAGAAGAGCGGGTCTATGCAAAAAACTCTAAAGAGCTTCTAAAAATCTTTAGTAATATTAAATACTACAGCAAAGAAGCGCTGTTTCAGCACCGCAACAAAGAGTATGTAGATAAATGGGTTGCATTTGCAAAAGAACTTCATAACTACTCTATCAGTAATATTGATGCATATATCCAAATAGCTTCAGAGCTTGGAGGGTATGTTCTGCAAATAGAAACAATCAAAACCCAAGAGTCCACTTTGCAAGCAAATACCAATGAGATCTTAAAAGAGAATAGAGAGATCAGCAAACAGCAAGAGAGTAGAATTGAAAAGCTAGTAGAAGAGTTTATTAGCAAAACGAATCTTCTTATAGGCACAACTCTTCTAGTTACCATTAGCTTTATTACCCTTTTATCTTTAAAGGTCAGCAGAAATGTTGGGCTTAGTTTTAATGAGATTGAACACAAAGTTTTAGAAAAAACCGAAGAGATAACTCTTTTAAATGCAGAGATAGAAGAGACGCAAAAAGAGGTTGTTTTTACTATGGGGGCTATTGGAGAGAGCCGTTCAAAAGAGACAGGCAACCATGTCAAAAGAGTGGCAGAATACTCTTACCTCTTAGCAAAACTCTACGGCCTTAGCGAAAGAGAAGCCGAGGTCTTAAAACAAGCAAGCCCAATGCATGACATTGGAAAAGTTGCCATTCCTGATGCAGTCCTCAACAAACCAGGGCGTTTTAACCAAGAGGAGAGAGCCATTATGGACACCCACGCCAAGCTAGGGTTTGATATGCTCAAACACTCCAATAGAGAGCTTTTAAAAACTGCTGCTATTGTTGCTTACGAACACCACGAAAGATGGGACAAAAAAGGCTACCCAAGGAAATTGGCACAAAATGATATTCATATCTACGGAAGAATTACCGCCATTGCCGATGTATTTGACGCTTTGGGAAGTGATAGGGTCTATAAAAAGGCTTGGAGCGATGTGAAGATCTTTGCTCTTTTTAAAGAGGAGCGAGGCAAACAGTTTGATCCAGAGCTTATAGATCTCTTTTTTAAGAACTTAGATGAGTTTTTAAAAGTGAGAGAGAAGTTTGCAGATCTTAAAATAGATAAAGGTTAATGATGCAAAAAAAAGCGTATATTTGGGATTTGTCCATTCGAATTTTTCATTGGGTATTTGCACTTGGTTATGCTGTCTCTATGCTGATAGCTACAACTATAGATGATGATGGGGCTCTTTTTGATTATCACGCCCTTATTGGCTTTATGCTTTTAGGTGTAGTTTTTCTGAGGGTTCTTTATGGTTTTATTGGCACAAAGCACGCAAGGTTTCTTTATTTTAACTTCTCTTTAAGAGATCTTGGAGCCTATCTTTTTCCATTTGCAACAGATACAAAAAAGAGTTTCCCAGGGCACAATCCTGCCTCTTCTTACGGCACTATTTTAATGCTTGTGCTTGTTGGGCTCATTGGCATTACAGGAATTTTAGCAGGAGAGGATATAGATTTTGCCGAAGATCTCCATGAGTTTTTTGCCTTTACAATGCTAGGGCTTGTTGTGGTGCACATTTTGGGGGTTATTGTGTACTCTTTACGACACAGAGAAAATCTCTCTCAAAGTATGGTTGATGGATATAAAAACATTGATGAAGACAAAGAGGCAACACAGTCAAAAGGATATATTCCAGCAGCTATTTTTGTTATATGCACTCTTTTTTGGACACTTGGCTTGACTTTTGGGTATGATTCCAGAGAAAGAAGTGTAGAGATCCCTTTCATTTCTATAGAGATAAGTTTAAAAGATTAGGCTTTATAAGCCTAATCTAGATTCAATTAATACTTTTTACCAATCTTGTCATATAACTCATTTCTATCGTATCTAATTTGAATCTCTTTTAAGATCTCTTGATACATTTTTGGATCAAGATCCTCATACTCGTTCCAATCTGCACCAGACTCATTTGCCATAAACGCTACAGCGTTAATAAACTCAGGAAGTGTCATTTTAGCTTCCCCACCGTGTCTTGGCATCATTCTAGTACCAACCCAGCCATGAGCCGTTGGGAACTGTTGCCCCTCCTCAATAAGGCCACTCCAGTGTTGTTTATTACCAACGAGTAAAACATTTGGGATATTTTTATTGGTGTGACAATATACACACACCTCTTTAAAAACTGTTTTCCCATCTCTGTAGTCTTTGTCGTCTCCATCGTCATCACTGCTTGCAAAGATGGATGTTGATAGCAACAAAACTAATACACTTGCTAGTGCAAATTTGCTCTTTTTCATTTCGGACTCCTTTAGTTTGATTAATTAATATTAACTTAAAAAAAACAATTAAGTCAAATTCATAAGATTAATAATATAAAAAAATATTATATGTGTTACGAAAAGTAATTTTTTCTTGACAATCTATTGATAGTTCGTTGATGAATGGCTGTAATCTGGATCTTTTAAATAACTTTTTGTTATTATTAAGATAAAAGGGAACTCATTGCTCAAAACATTTACAATAAAAGAGGAGAACAAAAACTCCGATCGTTTAGTAGAAAGCGCAAAACACCAAATCCGAAAATATATTAAAAGAGAGAGAAGAAAACCCCTACCAGAGGGCTTTGAGCTTTGGCACTTTGACTGCAAATTTGCAAAAGAGGGACAAGAACTAGAGGTTATTGACTACAGAGACATTACACAATCTATTGATAGCTCTGCTCACAGTAGCGATACAACTTTTACAATTGAGATCTGGTCAAAAGCTATAAAACGAGTAAGAAAAGAGGACAAGGAAGAGACACAAGAGACCTAAGCCTCTTGCCATACTCTTCCAATTGCCCAGCTGGCAGTTGCCATCTCTTTGACTTTTTCAATCTCTTTTTGAGGAATCTGGGCTTTATGGGTACCTGTATTCTCATCGTGAAAGATATAAATTCTAGAGAGCATCTGCTCAAAAGGCAGAGATGCCTCTCCAAATCGCTCCCCAAATCCTTGGGTGGAGACGACGACACCTAAACCCCAATTTTGTCCACTATCATTGTTTGGATTGTAAAAATAGATGCGCATCACCCCTTTTTGATCAAAAGCCACTCGTATAAGAGTAATAGCATGCCATCCAACAAACTGACCATTGCTATCTGTCACAGCAAGCCCTGCAGGCTGAGGGTGAATGATTGGTTGGTTTCCATTATAAAGAGGGTGGTAACTGCTATAAAAACGCTGAAGAAACTGATCGTAATCTTTTAAAAGTCCCGTGGTAATATCCACAGCAATTAAAAACTCTCGTCCAACCCACCAGCCGTGAAACTCAGGATTGATCCACTTGTGGGGATCTTCTTGTCTTGCAACGCACATCCTTCCCATCTCATTATAGATTCTATCAAGGTGAGGCACAAGTAAAATAGAGACTGCACCTGTATCTAAGATATTGGCACTAATTAACCCATCTGGCAACTGGGAAGAGACAATTTTTTTCCCTTCAAAGTGCATAGAGATAGAGTCAGTAGAGGCAACTTGTGCAATTAAAAAAAGAAGATAGTCAGGCTCACTATACGACCACATGGAAATAGCTCTAGCCGATTGGCATGTGGGATTATTACCCTGCCCTATTCCTAAAGGCTGCCCCAAAATTGAGAGGGTTGCCCCTAACAAAAAGACTCTTGGGGGGAGCTCACTGCCGAATCTTGCCCTTAGAAGCTCTTCGCTTTGGTTAGAGAGCTCAAGACCAATCTGTCTCCATAATGATGGCGCCATTGTTTCAGCGTAGAGAATACCTCTTTCTAAAAGCAGGGCAAGTCCGTAGGCACTTTGCGCTGTTTGAGGATAGAGCGCCTCTTGTATAAGTTTTTTGATGAGATCTTGATAGCTACGAAAAACATCAAGCCCAGTGCTACTAAGACCCAATGCATCTGGGATAAGATTTAACCTATCCTGTTCTGCTAGCCATGTAAGATAGATAATATGATAATCAGAGACCAATCCCACATCGTGCATGCTTCTAGCAAACCCATAGGCTTCTTGCTGCAAGGAGCCATCATCCATGCTCGCTAAACGCTCTTGATAGATAGCAATACCAGGATCATCTTGACACCCTTGCGTGGGACCAAACAGGGCACTCACTAATCTATCTGCTCCTAGACCAGCTTCACCTAGGGTACTCCCCTCTCTTGTAAGAGCAATAGCAATCTGAGTAATCATTGACTTAACACTGTCAACTAAAACAGGTCTTTGAGCAAGGATTCTCCAGATCTCATCAATCAAACTTCCCAAAATATCTTCAAAGCCAATTTTTTTAAGATGAAAATGAAACAGCCTATTGATAGGTTCACTGAGATTGCCTAGGCTCTCTCTTAGAGCTTCATCACTAGGACCAAAAATAAAACTGAGATTGAGTGCCATCACTTGCGTAATAAAGTGCTTTGCCTGTTCTGCTGGAATTCCTGGTTTAATAAAACAGTTATTAGCAATTGCCAAAAGCCTTAACTGGCTAAGTATCTCCAAAACAATGGTTGTTTGATTACTACTCTCTAATGTAGCTTTCACTAAGTTAGGCAGAAGAATTGTTGGGTTATCCCAATCTGTTCCTTGAAACAGCCCTGCTCTATCTAATCTTGGGGCTAGAGAGTAGAGCCTCTCTAACCCCTCCTCTTCCATCAGTACTCTTTTAGAGATCTCTAAAACCGCATTTTGAAATCTAGCCTTATTAAATCCACTAGAGCTCTCAAGTCTTTTGAGAGCATTATCTAACTTGTCATCTAGGTGCTGCATAGTTGCCTTTACTGTGACCTTATATATAAAAGTCTAGATCTTCTTGTTGCTTCAAAAGATCTCTTAACTTGTAAGGATCATTGCCAAAAAAGTAAACCAAACCCCAGTGGGTACCAAAGGCGCTTCGTTTTGGCACCTTGTTTTGCATAGGTGATTGGAGTTCGTGAAACTCAAAATACTCATGACCTTCTGTCTCTTTAGGGATGCTTAGGTCATTAATAACTCTTCTTCTAGGATAGACACCAAAACAGCCAGCATAGCCACTTGCATCAACTACCTCTTGAGGGAAAAAGTTCTCAATCTCCTCTTTGCTTGCTTTAGGGTCAAACATCAATACCATCCCTTGATAGGCATTAAAATCATAGGCCCTCTCAATAAGCTCAAACACATTAAAACCAGGGGGTCTGTACGCCACCTCTCCAAAATACATCTTGCCATCACTTGTCACAAAATACTCTGGGTGGATAAAGCCAAAATCTATATCAAATGTCTCAATAAGTTTTTCTATCTCCTCCGTGACTCTCCCTCTCCACTTTTCTAGATCAGGGGTTGCTGGCACAAACACAGAGTAGCCAAGCGTTACATACTCCGAGATATTTAAAAACTGAATTTTTCTATCTTTAATAAAAGCTTCCACTGCAAATTCCCAACCATCTAAGTGGCTCTCCATAAGTGCAGGAAACTCGTCTTCTGGAATCACATCTACATCATCAGGAGTTCTAATGACTCTATGTCCCAAACACCCAGCTTTGTCAAAAGCCTTCAGATGGATGGGATCATTTGGATCCCCATCGAGTTTTAAAAGGGCCTGATTCACACGGGTTAAAAATCGAATCACATCCCCTTTATTTTGCGCCTCTTCAAAAATACCCACTCGGATCCCGCCAAGTTGCGCACGGCGTTTCATTAAAGCTTTATCCCTAAAAAGTAGGGATTGCCCCATTAAACGGGGGTTTTTTAAAAGTACAGAGTTAATAGCGCCAGCCCACTCCACTGTCTCTTCAAACAGTGGAATAGCCACATCAACCCCTAACTCTTGGAGTTTTTCTGCAATCTCCATCGAACTCTCATTGAGCCTTTCAAAATCCCAGCTCATATAGGGAATATTGTGTTCATTGGCATACTCTCTCGCCCACTCAGGAGCAACAATTATGTATCTTCTATCAAATCTTTCTATGGCATCTATTGCATTAAGACTCCATCCAAGTACTGCAATATAACCTTTTTGCGGATTTTTTTCCATAACAAACTCCTTTATTCCTCCATTTTAGCAAAATATACTATTTATACAAGAATTTTTATGTTGTTTTTTGGGGTCAGACCCTCTTTTGTGTTAGAAAATTATTTATACAAGAAGAAGGTTGTGTCGTTTTTGAGATAGTTATCTTTATAGACTACTTTTGAGAGGTTTAAGGTTTTGCAAAAGCTTACAATATCCTCTTTATCGATAGAGAAAAAATCATTATCATATTCAGGTTTGTAGATATTAAATCCATAGCCAAATCTAGACATTGTTAGGGCCATTTTTATGGTTTCGTAAAAAAATGTGCGGTTGCCAAAGGCAAAAAGTCCACTGGAGAGTATATAGTCAAACCTCTCGTTATGGCTAGATGTGAGAATATTCTTAACCTCAAAGTGTGCTCCTGGGTGTCTCTTTTTTGCCTCTTTCACAAACTCAGCCACAATGTCGTAACCACTGTAGTGGCAATCAATATTCTCTCTTCGTAAAAACTTAAAAAAATCCCCCAAGCCAGATCCAAGGTCTAGAACTTTTCTGCCTCTAAGGTTTCCCATTTGGCTAAGGACAGCAAAGCGTAAAAATTGACTCTCCTCATTGGACCAGTGCAGCGCCTTGTAGTTACTGGCATATCGACGAAAGAGATCTTTATAGATGAGTTGTTGCCTATCGTGGGCAGTTCTGATTGCAAGGCGTCTAAACACGGATTATAAAATAACAGTTTTATTGCCTGTGACAAATACCCTGTCATCAAACACAAGCTTAAGAGCATTTGCCAAGACATTTGTCTCAACATCTCTTCCAGCACTTGCCATCTCTTGCCAAGAGTAGCTATGATCTACTGGAATGACATTTTGATAGATAATCGGACCCTCATCCAAGTCATTATTTACAAAATGTGAAGTTGCACCTATAATTTTTACACCTCGTTTAAATGCCTGTTTATAAGGGTTTGCTCCTATAAAAGCTGGCAAAAATGAGTGGTGGATATTGATAATTTTATTCTCATAATCTTTCACAAATTCTGGAGTGAGTATTCTCATATATTTTGCCAAAACAACATACTCAGGAGCATAACTACGAACAATCTCTTTTATCTTTTTTTCGTGAGTCTCTCTAGAGATCCCTTCGTGGCTTATGTGGTGATAGGCAATATCAAACTTCCCTACCAAAGACTCCAACACATCATAGTTGCCAATAACGGCTTTAATATTGGCATGTAATGAGTTAAACTGGTGTTTAATAAGCATATCTCCAATAGCGTGCGCCTCTTTTGTGACAAGAATGACTATATCTTTTTTCTTAGAAGGTTTCAGCTCCACATGTGCCTTAGGCAATACACTGTGAAGTTTTGCCAAAATAGCCTCTTTATTTACCTCGCCTTCGATTTCGCTACGCATAAAAAAACGATTTTTCTCTTTATCAACATATTCACTATTTTTGGCAACATTCAAGCCCTCTTCCACTAAAATCCCGCTAATTTTGTGGATTAATCCCTTTTTATCCTCTGTATCAATCAGTAGTACCCATCTTTCTTGCATATAGTTCCTCTATCTCTTTTTGTTCTCTTCTTCGCAGTTCTTTGCCAAGCTCTCTGCCACAAAACCCCTCTAATAAAAGATCTTTTCCCTGAACAGTTGGCTGAAACTTTTCTTCATATAGTCCAATTGCATGGGCTCTATTTTCAAACTGACTCCACCTAAGCCCAATCCACTGACCAAGTGGGATTTTAAGTGCTAATTCTAGCAGATCTTTTATCGAAACAACATCATCAATAGCTGGTTGTGTCTTAAAAAATGTAAAAAAACTTTTTGGTGGTTGCAAGCTTTTTAAAATAGTCTCTATATCTACACCGCTTACCTCTCTTAGATAGTATAAAAGATTGTAATAGCCATCACTATCTGCAAGATAATTCTTAAGTTTTTCTCTTTGTGCAGAGTTGAGCGAAATAGAAAAAATCTTTTCAAAAATATCAAGGGCAAACATATACTCTAGCGCCCGATCTTGATATCTTCCTGAAAAGATCTTATCAAACTCTTTAAAGATTCTCTCTTTGCTTAAATCATCTAAAGAGATTGTTTGACACAGCGCTAGAGTTTTTCCATCAATACTAAAGCCAAATCTACTCACAAAAGCAATAGCTCGCAAAACCCGTAAGCTGTCTTCGACAAAAGCTGTGTCATCAATGTGTTTTAGACACCCTCGTTCAAGATCGTTGCGTCCATTAAAGTGATCAATAAGGGTATTGTCAAATATATTGACCATCAGCGCGTTCATTGTAAAGTCTCTTCTAGAGGCAGCTTCTTTTGTATCATTGGTGATGGCAACACGAAAGCCTCTGTGGCCTGCACCTATTTTTGATTCCGTCCGTGGCAAAGAGAGATCAAAATGTTTTAGCTTATAGACAAAAAAAGATTTTCCAACCCCTTGAGCACCTAAAGCTTGCATAAGCTCATCAAATTTTTCTACAGAGATATCATACACCTCTATATCAATATCTTGTACCTCTTGTTGTAGATAATAATCTCTGACAGCCCCACCTACAAAGTAGGCTCGCTTGGTGTGTGGCTTGAGTGCATTTTGAAGCGTTTTGAGATCTTTACTATTTTTTAGAATCAATCTCTTCTAACCTCTCTTCAATTCTAGCTAAAAGATACTCTAAGAAGTTAAGAGTTAGGTCGAGTTTTGCTTCTATGCTTTGATTATTTGGAGACTGGAACCCTTCAAAGATAACCAAAAGTCGTTCTCTAAGTCCTGAGAGAAAAAGCTCCTCTTCATGAACAAAATTCTCTTTAGGGGTAGCACTCTCTATCTCCCCTTTGTGCTGAATATGCTCAAAGGCACTATCAACTTCTGGCTCTAAAAAAGCCTCTTGATTTTGAATGTTTTTCTCTTTTTCGATAGCTTTTTCCGCAGCATCAATTACACGGTTTAAGTTCTCATCCTCTGTAAAGATACTTTGGATCTCTTTTACTTTTGCCTCTTGTTCTTGACGCTTTTCGTCGCTATTTTCATTTTTGGCAATTTCTCCTAAAACCTCTTGCACAAGATCTTTTAATTCCACTTTACCAACCAATTTTCAAATTTTTTAAACTCCTCTTCGGAGCTCATTTTAATAAAATAACTGACCATCTTTTTATTGGCACCTAAAAAGACCTGCCTCTCTCCAGAGAGTCTTCGTACAGCAATTTTTGCTTCTTTATTTTCTGGGTCATGTTTAATAACCTCTTGATAGATCTCAAGTGCATCTTTTCTATGCCCTTGATCCTCATAGAGTCTAGCTAAAGTAACCGTTGCCATTACGCTTTTGAAACATAATCAGCAATAATGCTACCCATCTCACTGGTAGAACAGATTGTCTTGGCACCAAAAGAGGCGAGATCTTTAGTTCTATAGCCATCTTTAAGCGTTTGCACTACTGCTTGCTCAATGAGT
>JAABTA010000052.1 GCA_011390075.1 Helicobacteraceae bacterium
TCAAACTCGATTCCTTGCCCAATTCTATTGGGTCCTCCACCAATAATCAGGACTTTCTTTTGCTCGTCATCTTGCACTTGGGTTGTAATATCTGATACAGGAGCTGTTGAGTAGAGGTAAGGAGTCAGCGCTGGAAATTCAGCAGCGCAGGTATCCACTTCGTTATAGATCAGCTCAACACCATTTAACTTTCTAGCGTTGTAGATATCGCTTCCGCTAATCTCTAATGAATCCACTTCGTTGATAATATCAGCAATTCTTTTGTCTGCAAATCCCATGTTTTTAGCTTTACGGAGCCTTTTTGGATCTTGCATAATTTCGTGATCGATGTTTTTTTCAAAATCAATAATCTCTTGTATCTCCCCCAGAAACCATGGATCTATTTTTGTAAGAGCGTAGACATCTTCTAGTGTGTATTCTCTTCTAAAAGCCTCTCCAATATAGAGCAGTCTTTTATCATTGGGGCGTCTAAGCTCTTTTTTGAGCAGATCTTCATCACACACTATTTTTTCAAAACCGTACAGTCCAGTTTCTAAGGAACAGAGCGCCTTTTGCAAAGACTCTTGAAAAGTAACACCAATAGCCATCGCTTCGCCTACTGATTTCATACCAGTGGTTAAAGTGCTATCTGCTGTTGGGAATTTTTCAAAGGTAAATCTAGGCAGTTTGGTCACAATATAGTCAATAGCTGGCTCAAAACTCGCAGGAGTTCCTGTAATATCATTTTGGATCTCATCAAGGGTATAGCCAATGGCTAAAAGCGTTGCTACTTTGGCAATTGGATATCCTGTGGCTTTACTAGCAAGAGCAGAAGATCTTGAAACTCTCGGGTTCATCTCAATGACTGTCATTCTTCCAGTCTCTGGACATACAGCAAACTGTACATTAGATCCGCCAGTATCCACCCCAATCTCTCGTAAAATTGCAAAGGAGTAATCACGCATAATCTGATACTCTTTATCTGTAAGCGTGAGCGCTGGAGCGATAGTAGCACTATCACCTGTGTGCACTCCCATTGCATCAATATTTTCAATAGAACAGACAATAATGCAGTTATCAGCTTTGTCTCTGATAACTTCCATCTCGTACTCTTTCCAGCCTAAAAGTGACTCTTCGATTAAGATCTCTTTAATAGGGCTAGCATCAAGTCCTGATTGGGCAATATTTTTAAACTCATCAATATTATACGCCACACCACTACCGCCACCTGCGAGTGTGTATGAGGCACGGATAATAACAGGAAAGCCTATCTCTTCTGCAGCTATAAGTGCTTCGTCCATGTTGTAAGCATATTTGCTTTGAGGAAGATCCATGCCAATCTCTATCATTGCCTCTTTAAAGGCTTGTCTATCTTCTCCCTTTTTAATAGCCTCTGGGTTGGCACCTAAAAATCTAATGCCATCAAGCATACCCTTATCGTGCATACTCATTGCTACATTGAGTGCAGTTTGTCCCCCCATTGTTGGAAGCACTGCATCCACATTCTCTTCTTTGATAATTTTAGCAATAACATCTTCTGTAATTGGTTCAATGTAGGTTCTATCAGCAAACTCAGGATCTGTCATAATGGTTGCTGGATTAGAGTTGACAAGAACAACTCTATAGCCCTCTTTTTTAAGTGTTTTAGCCGCTTGCGTGCCAGAGTAGTCAAACTCACAAGCTTGACCAATAATAATAGGGCCGGAACCGATAAGTAAAATTGTCTTTATTGAATCTATTTTGGGCATAAAAATCCTATGGTAAAAATTTGGGAATTTTAGCAAATTTTCGTTGAAGATCTATGAAGAAAGGATTATCGCAATCTGTAGCCAACCCCTCTAACGGAGTGAATAATATCAACCTCCATTTTATCTCTTATTCTTTTCACTAAATTTCGTACACTTGTCATATCCACCTCATCACTGCCCCACACATAACTAAAGATCTTGTAAAAGGGAACTGTACTGCCATAGTTAAAGACCAAAATATCGATAAATTTTTTCTCATTGCTTGTAAAATCAAACAGTTTTCCGTTTTTGTAGATAAGATTATTGCTCAGATTATACTGATAGCCTCCATCAAATTTGATCACATTCTCATGGGATTTTTTGTCTGCTAAATTCTTGAGTTTTTTTTCTGCTAAAGAGAGGGTCACCTCGATATCTTTATGTTTATAGGGCTTTACAAGAAAAGCAAGGGGTTCACTATCACCTGCTAGATCTAAAATCTCTGCCTCAGTATATCCCGAGATAAATACAGAGGAGATACCATATTCTTTTTTCATCTCCAGAGCTAGCACAGTGCCGTCTTTATCCCCTTCTATATCAATATCCATTAATATAAGGTTTGGCTTCTCCTCTTTTGCAACAATAGTGTAGAGTTCTTCTGCTCCTATAGCACGACCAACCACTCTATATCCAAGCTTTGTAACAACTCCTGCGAGCTTCTCTGCTATTATATCTTCGTTCTCCACAATTGCAATCTTTAGCATTAAGCAACCTTTATCTACAACTCTTTTATGATTTTTCTCTATATGATTTTACAACATTTATGATTGATTTTTCTTGAGAGGCTATTTTGTCTTTGTGACCAAATGGAAAAAATCAGGTTTTAAAGCAGAATACGCTGGTTCTATCTCGACCTCTTTAAAAATATTAAGATTTCTCACAGCTGTCACTTTTCCAACCTTGACCCCTTCAAAAAAGATATTATCAAGTCCCGATGTAAACACCTCATCTCCTACTGCAATCTCTGCCCATGAGGGGATATATTTCACAACCATAAGATCTCTTCTTTTTCCCATGGCAATCCCAGGGTACTCTTTTGAGCCAACATATACAGCGTAGGAGCATTTGCTATCTCCATTTAAAAGTGCAAGGCTTTGGTCTCCATTGCTCTCAACTACGATGCCAGCAGCTGCGCCATTATAGATAAGTCCATACATCTTTGAGGCAGAAGCATTTGTATCAGCAAAATCGACCCAGATCTTGTTAAAATCTGGCAAAGAGGCATAAGCAATTGCTCGCACTGTTTCCACTTTTGGAACAGAGGAGTATTCATATTTTTTAAATTTTGAAAGATTAATCACTTCAGCAGCAAAGGTATCTAAAACAACATTATCCTCTTGGAGCTTTTTATTCTCTTTTTTAAGTCTGCGGATTGTATTGGCTTGGTAGAAATACTGTTCTGTAAAATCTGCAAAACTTTTTTGAGCTTCTTGAAATGAAGTTTTAAAGTAGTTAGTCATACTCAAAAGAGGAGTATGACTAAAAAAACCCATCTTAAATACTATAAAAGATGAAAAAATAATTATAATAAGAAGAACAAACTTCTTAATCATAGGCAATTTGCTGGAGAAGGTCTATCTCTTCTAAGACTCTTCCTGTTCCCTTAGCAACAGCTAAAAGAGGTTCATCTGCAATATAGACAGGAAGCCTAATTGCATCTGAAAAATATTTATCAATACCCTTTAAAAGAGCGCCACCACCTGTTAAGGCAATACCATTTTCTACTATATCTCCAGCCAAATCTGGAGGCGTCACCTCTAAAACATCTTTTAAGGCTTCTAACATATCTTTTAGAACATCTTTTAACGCCTCTCTTGCGTCTTCTCCTGTAAACTCAATAGTAGATAGAAATCCGCTCACTTGATCACGACCATTAACAAACATAGAGAGTCTCTCTTCTGGTAAAATTGCATTTCCAATACTTACTTTAATATCTTCAGCGACTCTCTCACCAATAAGCAAGTTATATTTTCTTTTAACATAGTCAATAATCGCCATATCCATCTTATCCCCAGCCAGTCTAATAGATTTTGAGATTACCAAACCACCTAAAGAGACAACACCAATCTCAGTGGTACCACCACCAATATCAACAACTAAACTCCCTTTAGGCTCTTTCACAGGAAGCCCCGCACCAATAGCTGCGGCCATTGGCTCTTCTACTAGAAATACCTCTCTAGCACCAGCGCTCATCGCTGACTCTTTAATGGCTTTACGCTCCACCTGTGTCACACCGTAAGGCACACCAATAACAACTCGAGGACGGATAAAAGCTGAGCGATTATGCACCTTTTCAATAAAGTATCGAATCATTCTCTCTGTCATTTCAAAGTCTGCAATAACACCATCTTTCATAGGTCTAATAGCAATTATCGACCCTGGTGTTTTTCCAACCATATCTTTTGCATCTTGACCAACAGCTAAGATCTTACTGCCACCTCTGCCATCTTTTTGCACAGCAACAACAGAAGGTTCGTTAATTACAACACCTTTGCCCTTGACCATAACGATTGTATTTGCAGTACCTAAGTCTATTGCAATATCGTTAGAAAATATACCAATAATTTTATCTAGAAACATCTACTCTACCTATGCGCTTTTTTTTGTTTTTTTCGATTTAATGTATACAGGTTTTTCATTGTTATTAACACAATCGCCACTAATAACCACCTCATATCCTTTAAGCTCGGGAAGCTCATACATTGTATCAAGCATAACCTGCTCCATAATAGAGCGAAGTCCTCTTGCACCTGTTTTTCTTTTGATACTAAGACTTGCAATTGCTTCTAATGCATCTTTTTCAATTGTAAGTTCAACATCATCTAGTTCAAAAAGTTTTTTATACTGTTTTTCCAGTGCATTTCTTGGCTCTGTTAGAATATGAACAAGATCCTCTGTTGTGAGCTCTTTAAGAGTCGTCACAATATGGAGTCTTCCTAAAAGCTCTGGAATCATTCCATAACTAATAAGGTCCTCTACCTCTAATCTCTCTAAAAGATTATCTCTATCATCTAGTTTTTCTTGGTTTTGATTAAATCCAAGCACATTTTTTCCAACTCTTCTAGCAATAATATCTTCGATGCCATCAAACGCTCCACCTGCAATAAAGAGGATATTTTTTGTATCAATTTGTGTAAAGTCTTGATTTGGGTGTTTTCTTCCACCTTTTGCAGAAATATTGACAGTGCTTCCCTCAATGATCTTTAAAAGGGCTTGTTGCACCCCCTCTCCACTAACATCTCTTGTGATCGATCGGTTTTCTCCAAGTCGTGAGATCTTATCAAGTTCGTCAATAAAAATAATGCCTCTTTGCGCCTTCTCTACATCGCCATCTGCTGATTGCAAAAGTTTTGTTAAGATATTTTCCACATCCTCACCAACATAACCAGCTTCTGTAAGGCTAGTTGCGTCTGTAATCGCAATGGGCACATCTAAAAATTTTGCCAAAGTTTGCGCCATAAGTGTCTTACCACTCCCTGTTGGCCCAATAAGTAACACATTGGATTTATCAATGGTTGTGTCCTCGCCCTCTTTTTGTTTAAATATTCTTTTATAATGGTTGTAAACACCAATAGAGAAAACCTTTTTTGCCCCCTCTTGGCCAATAACATACTCATCTAAAATAGATTTGAGATACTTTGGACTAAAGTGTTCCATATCGAAATCAGGTTTTTCACTCTCATCATTCTCACCATTAATCATCTTATGGGCTGCATTAATACAGCTCTTACATATATAGACATTCTCTCCAGCCAAGATTGGATTATCTTCTGTCTCCGCTGTGTGACAAAAACTACAATTTTTATTCTTCATTATTACTCTTTTTTATATTTACTAGGGGTATCCCTCTTTGAGAGGAAAGCACGAATTCGCATAACTCTTGTATAAGTGCATTATCGTTCTCTTTTAAAATATCTTTAGCCATTTCTTTTGGACTCACAGAGCTTCTAAAAAGCTTTTTATAAACCGGTTTCAAGATATCTACAGCTTCTCTAGAGATACCTCGCCGTACTCCAACTGCATTGAGACCTCTTAGTTTTGCTCTATTGCCCTCTGTGATACAAAATGGCGGCGCATCTTGCGTTACAGCACTTCCTCCACCTATCATTGCAAAATTTCCAATACGACAAAACTGATGCACAGCACTCATAGCACCAATATTGGCTCTATCACCAATAACCACATGGCCACCAAAAACAGAGCTACTAGCAATAATAATATTGTTTCCAACACTACAATCATGCCCAATATGCACACTTGACATAATGTAGTTATTACTGCCAACACTCGTCACACCATATCCTGTAACCTGACTGCCTCTATGGATCTCTAAGTTCTCTCTAAAGACATTATTATCGCCTATAATCACCTGAGTGGGCTCATTGTTATATGCAATAGATTGTGGCTTGGTGCCTATTGTGCTGTGTTGGCCTATCTCGTTATTGTTGCCAATCGTTGTCTCTCCTATGATATAACTGCTATAACCTATAAAACAGTTATCACCAATTTTTACCTCTTTGCCAATAAAAACAAAGGGCTCTATTGTACAGTTTTTTCCAACTACGGCGCCATCTTCTATAATTGCTGTTGGATGGATATGTGCCATTATTTATCAACAACCATAGCTTTAAGCTCCGCTTCACTGGCTAATTTTCCATCAACAAATGCTTTTCCATCAAACACCCACATAGCACCTCTATGTTTTTTAAGGCTCACCACATACTCTAATCTATCTCCAGGTTTTACTGGGGTTTTAAATTTGGCTCTATCTATTCCTGTAAAATAGAAAACTTTTTGGCTAATATCTACTTGTTCCTCTTCGTCAATTGTTTTAAATGCCAAAATGCCACCTGCTTGGGCTAAACCCTCTAAGATCATCACCCCAGGATAGATAGGGTGGCCA
>JAABTA010000053.1 GCA_011390075.1 Helicobacteraceae bacterium
TGGAAAATGCTAAAGAGATCTTTACGATGATTGAGAAAAAAGAGATAGAGGGCTATCTTTGTGCTACAACACTAACAACACTCTTTTATCTTGTAAACAAATATCTCTCAAAAGTTAAATCTATAGAAGCGATTCAAGCTATCTTAGGGATCTTTGAAATTGCTGATGTGGATAAAAAGGTACTGTTAGCTTCTTTAGAAAATAGTGGTAAAGATTATGAAGATAGTGTTATTTACACTAGCGCTTATTATGCAAAAGTAGAATATATAGTAACGAGAGATCTTAAAGGTTTTGAAAAATCCAAAGTAAAAACAGTAACTCCAAAAGAGTTTTTAAAATTGATATGAAAGATAAAAAATGGACACAAACATCACAGAGATCTGTAAAAATATACTAATGACAAAAAATATAAACCCAGCATCAACTATCGAGTACGATGTAAATGGGCAAGTGCATACTGTAACTTTAGAGTGGATAATCGAAGCTTACGCTGGGGGAAATGATAAGACAAAGGCGCTGTTTTTGTCTTCACTTCAGACAATAGCGGATACTCATGCAGGAAATATAAAAAAATACTTTGAGGATATGGGGCAGTTAGTTATTTTGACCTCTTTTTCTGAAAATGACACAAATATTTCTCTCTAAATTCTACAAATTAAAGTTATAATTAACTTTTACATGAGGAGCCAATTATGGACAAAAGAGTAGTAGGTAGGGTGGAGTCAATCTCTATTGTTGATCTTGAACTTTTTGATTTAGACGCAAAAGTTGATACAGGAGCAGACTCTAATGCTTTGCACTGTGACCACATTGAGATTGATGAAGAGTATGTGAATTTTCAGTTGCTAGACAAAGTGCATCCAGCCTATCATGGCAAGCAGATGAGATTTCCTATCTATAAGATCAAAAAGGTCAAAAGTTCCAATGGACAGCAACAACTAAGACCTTCTATTAAAGTGAGTGTAGAGTTTTTTGGAAAAAAGTATAAATCGGTTATATCATTGACAGATCGTTCTGATATGAAGTATCCTATGCTTATTGGAAGAAAGTTTTTAAGTGGAAAGTTTTTGGTGGATGTTTCCCAAGAGTATTTAACAAAAAAGTGAAATAGCAATGTTAGTATATGTATTATCAAGAAACGAAAATCTCTACTCCACAAAGAGATTGGTAGAGGCAGCCCAAAATAGAGGGTGGGAAGTGCAAGTTATCGACTATCTTAAGTGCAGTATTGAAATTATGAAAAATGAGCTTAAGGTCAATTATCTAGGAAAAGAGTTGCCAATTCCTGACGCCATTATTCCAAGAATTGGGGCAAGTCGAACATTTTATGGTGCTGCAATGGTTAGACACTTTGAGATGATGGATATTTTTAGTGTCACAGGGAGTCTTGCGATAAAACGCAGTAGAGACAAGCTGAGATCATTGCAGATTCTCTCTAAAAATGGTGTGGACATGCCAAAAACGGTATTTGCCTCCAATAAATCTAGTGCAAAGGATGTGATTGCGCTCAGTGGTGGAGCTCCTCTTGTTTTAAAGATCTTAGAGGGAACCCAAGGGGTTGGCGTTGTTTTGGTAGATAGTGAAAAGGCTGCAAAATCTGTTCTAGATGCCTTTTATGGCATGGATGTTAACTTGCTTGTTCAAGAGTATATAGAAGAAGCGGGCGGGGCTGATATTCGTGCCTTTGTGATTGATGGGGTGGTAGTTGGTGCCATGAAGAGACAGGGGGCTGAGGGAGATTTTCGCTCCAATTTGCATCAAGGGGGCAGTGCTACGGCGCATAAACTCACAAGAAAAGAGCGCTCTACTGCTATGGCGGCTGCTAAAGCTATGGGGCTTCATGTGTGTGGTGTGGATATGATTGTCTCCAAAAGAGGTCCTTTAGTGATGGAGGTCAACTCCTCTCCTGGTCTTGAAGGAATAGAAAAAAGCACAGGGCTAGATATTGCTGGAAAAATCATGGAATTTATTGATAAAAATGTAGTGGAAAAAGAGAGCGAAAAGCCCAAAAGAAAACGAATTAAAAAAGATAAAATTGGAGCCTAAAGAGTTGGAAAATTTTTACGATCTGCTCAAACAACTCATAAGAGTGCCAAGTGTTGTAGGGAGCGAGCACCCCTTTTTTATGTTCGTAAAACGAGAGCTAGAGGAGCTTGGAGTTCATGTGGCCTATTACGATGGGGTTTTAGTAGCTACAGGAACAAAGCCTGAGAGTGGCTATATCTCTGCCCATGCAGACAGACATGGACTCTACTCAATGGGAGATGGAGAGTTTCAATACGCTGCTTTTATTGCCAAAAACCAAGCAGACTTAAAAGGAAACTCCAATGCGGAAAAACTTTTAAAGAACTTTACCAATAGATTTGTGGATGAGAAGGTGCAAGCGTACGACTCAAGATCTGGAAACTATTTGGGATTAGGGGAGATTAAAGATGCCTATCTGTGTCCTAGAAGAAATAATATTATCTTTAAAGTAGATGGCTTTGACTCGCTTCTTCCAGGCACACCTATTGCCTTTTTGGATAAGCTAAAAATTGATGATGGCTATATTAGTGCTCAACTTGACAATGTACTTTCTGTAGCCATAGTGATACATCTTTTTGCCTTAGGCTATCAAGGCACAGCCTTTTTTACAGCTAGTGAGGAGGCTGGAAGAAGCTGGAGATTTCTTCTAGAGTGGTTTCGTAGATTTAATTTCACCACCGAAGAGCTGTTGGTTTTAGACACAAGTCCGTATGAGAGTCTTGAGGATATTTCAAATTTGGATATAGTTTTAAGAAATAGAGACGCAAATGGCGTATTTCGCTCTTCGCTTAAGCAAAAAATAAAAAAGATTGTTATACAAAAGGGGATTAAATATCACTTTAAAGATGCATACTTAAAAAACAGAATGAAAGCAAACAACGAAACTGGCTCTATTGGTGTGACCGAACTTGGAAGACTCATACATGAGACAAAATCGCAAATGCAAGGCACAACACTTCAGATCCCAACAATAGGGTATCACACCGCAGAAGAGACAGCTTCTATGAAGTCTATAGAGAGTATGATTACAATCTTAAGTGAACTATATCTTTCTCAAGGAAATTAATGGAAAAAAAAGAGTTTCTCCAACATATTATTAAATATTTTAAATCACAGAAAGATCTCTCTACAGAGACAGGAGTAATAGAGGATTTTAAAAAGCTCTATTTGGGACTTATAACTGCCAACCCTGATAATGGCGTTGATATCTACCATGAAGTGATAAGTGAATTTATGGAGAAGAACTATTTTGAAGATAGAAATGGAGAAGCGTATTTTACCCAAGAGGGGATTGAGTTTATTAAAAAGAGTTAATTGAGTGAGCTCTCTTTGAGGAGTGTCATAATATATTCGACAAATCTTCTTTGAAGTGTCTCGTTTTTGACAACACAGAGCTGAATTGCCTCTAGCGGGATCTCTTCGATCCACTCTTTGTTTCTTCTTGAGAGTCTATCTATTTTGGAAACAAGATAGTTGAGATCTATATCGTTTCTGTAGTACGCTCCTATGAACTCATTAAGTCTGGTTTTGAATATTGCTTTGTTGTTGCCATCGAGGTTTAAAAACTCAGAGAACTGTTTGTAGGCATTAATTTGAACAGAACCAAGGCTTTGCACACTCACGGTTAATGTGGCAAAAACCGCAGCAAAAAAAGTTATTTTCTCATCTTTTGAGACCCATTTTCTAAAAAAAAGAGACATATTCATAGCTCTATTTCCTTTGTAAATTCCTCGACCTCTTGTGGGATTATACCTAAAAGAGACTCTTTAGCTTTAATCTTTTCTCTTATAGTGGTAGCGCTAATGCCTTGTCCCTCTTTCTCTCTGCAGACTATATGAATTGGCAGGGTTCCCTCAAACCAATAGGCATCGGCTTGTGAGCCTGTGTAGTAGTCAGTTGGAGTCAGTCCAAAATGCCTGTTTACCTCTTGAAGGACATAGCTAGTCCATTGTACTTTTTTGCTCGCACCAATATCCACAAGCGGCAGCACTAAAACTTCATCATTAGGAAAGACTTTGCGAATCATCTGGACTCTCTCTTCGTAGGTGTAAGGGTTGTTATCCGTGCGAGAGATCTGAGTGCTACCAATGGCAACAATCGTTTTGTCGCTTGATTGAAGCATGGACTCAATAAGAAGTTTGTGTCCATTGTGCATTGGTTGAATACGCATTACTGCAAGAGAGATCTTTTTCATATCCAAGATTATAGCTAACCTCCACTTTTTAGTAAAATATAGATATTTTTAAAGAATTACATCTTGCTTTTCGTTATAATAAAGGTGCTTTAAAACCAAATAAAGGAGGTACTTATCATGAATGTAAGTATCGTAAGTAAAAAGATAGAACTAACAGATGCAATGAAAGCTCATGTAGAGACAGTGACAGAGCAGTTTACCAAATATAACCTAGATATTATTGCAGTTAAAACGATTATCAGCGAAACAAAAAACCACAAAAAGCCAGGGGTAGAGGTTGAGTTTACAATCCAGCTTCCAAAACGAGATACAATTGTTATTAGACAAGGGGATTTAGATTTCTATGCTGCTTGTGATATTGCAGTTGAGAGAGCAAAAAAAGTTCTTAGAAGAACCCACGATAAGATGAAAACAGTACGAGCAGACGATGAGCATAAAGCTGAGGCTGATGTGCCAAGTATGTACTCTGATGTTGATGAGGACGAGATAGTCCCAGCCGATCTAGAACTCCACAAACCAATTGAGCCACAAGAAGCACTAGACGATCTCAAAACTAGCAACGCCATGTTTAAAGTTTTTAAGGATATCGATGGCAATACGAGAGTTATTTATAGAAGAAAAGACGGAAAGTTTGGTCTTTATTAAAATGAAGATGTAAGACTTTTTGGGTGAAAGCCCAAAAAGTCTTACAGATGTCACTACAGTTTATCTGCGTTTTCTGCTAGGTAGCTAGCAACACCTTCTGGAGTATCTTTCATTGCTTTGTCACCCTCTTGCCAACCAGCTGGGCAAACTTCGCCGTGTTCGTTTGTGTAGTGCATTGTATCTACCATTCTGATCATCTCATCAATATTTCTTCCAAGTGGTAAATCATTGACAACAGAGTGTCTGATTGTTCCATCACTGTCTAGTAAAAATGAGCCTCTAAGAGCAATACCTGCATCTAGTAGTACATCAAAGTTTCTGCTTATTGACTTATCAAGATCTGCAACCATTGGAAACTGAACTTTTCCAATACCACCATCTTCTACTTTTGTGTTTTTCCATGCAAGGTGAGTAAAGTGAGAATCGACTGAGACAGCAACTACTTCAACACCTCTTTTTTTAAACTCTTGATATCTTTTATCAAAAGCGATAATTTCCGATGGGCATACAAATGTAAAGTCTAATGGGTAGAAAAATACAACCGCACCTTTCTCTCCGATGTTGTCGTAAAGATTAAAATTATCTACGATTTCGTTGCTTCCTAGAACTGCATTTGCTGTAAAATCTGGAGCCTTTTGTGTAACTAATGGCATTTTTGCCTCCTTTTTTATTTTGGTTTCTAAATAAGAAAGTTTATCATTTAACAACTTAAATAAGAGTAATTTTGTCGTAATTTTTTTAATAACTGTTTATTGTTGCACTGGAAGGTTATTTGGTAATCTTTTTTTTAGCTCTTCTAGAGTTACTTTTTTAAAGATGTTTGGAATCTTCTTTTTTTCATTAACATAGACATTAACACCACTATTTAAGTTATAGAACTTGTATAGTCTCCTTGCTCAATTGTCCCTTCAAAAAGCACTTTTTTATATCTGTTTAGAGTAAGTTTATTGGGTGTTAATAGTTTGATTTGATACTTCCATTGAATTAGAAAAGATCTAAAAACTAAAAAACACCATTACCTACGCTTCGGTTATTGTGGTTTTAAGACTTTAGATTTCAATACAATAGACAGTAAATAAGAGAAAAAAACTCCGATTTCTTAATTTTTGTCAATAAAAAAATCTTTGCAAATCTCTACAATGCTTTCAAATCTAAAAAACGGAGAAAAAAATATGTCAATTAATATGTTATGTAATCAGTGCTCTATGAGCGCAATAGAGGGCTGTGGATCCAAGGGACAAACAATTGGAACTTGTGGCAAAGATGAAAATTTAGCAAAACTACAAGATATTATGGTGTATGGTCTTAAGGGCTTGAGTGCTTATAGAGAACATGCCAATGAGTTAGACGCAGATCTCAAAGCGGTAGATGACGCTATTAGTGAGACTCTCTATTTTACCCTTACCAATGTGAATTTTAATTTTGATGATCACATCAAGCAACTTATGAAAGTAGGTAGTGCAGGGGTAGAGTGTATGAGTGTACTAAGCGAAGCACATACAAGTGCATTTGGTGTGCCAACTCCTGTTGAGATCTCTCAAAATAAGGCAGAAGGCAAAGCAATCTTAGTTAGTGGTCATAATCTAGATATGTTTAAAGATCTCTTAGAAGCTACAAAAGATAAGGGTATCAATGTCTATACCCACTCAGAGATGCTCCCAGCTCATGGCTACCCAGAACTTAGAAAATATCCGCATCTAAAGGGAAACATCGGCAAAGCGTGGTTTGATCAAAAAGAGCTTTTCTCAAAAT